>JBEPWP010000035.1:0-12318 GCA_041642355.1 Fodinibius sp.
GGAGTGAGCATCTTGCGGATCGGCAATTTGATCTTGTAGTGATTGATGAGGCTACACAATCAACAGAGCCCAGTTGTTTAATCCCCATCACGCATGCCCAAAAAGTGGTAATGGCTGGAGATCATCGACAGCTCCCTCCGACGGTAAAGAATCAAAAAGCAGTTGAACAGGGGTTGGTCAATACTCTTTTTGAACGCTTGGCTGAGAAGTATCCCCAACAAAAAAGTATGCTTACAACCCAGTATCGCATGCATAAACAGATAATGGATTTTTCTAGCGATCAGTTTTATGAGGGGCGCCTTAAGGCTGATGAAGGTGTGAAAAGCCATACACTTGAAGATTTTAACCTTGATATAAACACTTTTGATAACAACTTGATGGATGTACTGGATCCACATGAGCCGGTTGTGTTTGTGGATACGGCCGGAAGGGATGCAGCCGAGCGGACTAAACAGGGATCCACATCCAAAGAAAATTCCGCGGAAGCGCTGCTGGTGGCCCGGATGGCTGATAATTTACTGCGGGCTGGTATGGCACCTGACGAAATTGCGGTCATTAGTCCATACAGCGATCAGGTTGACTTGCTGGATCGCAATATTGAATCCGAAGGACTAGATATAAAATCGGTTGATGGCTTCCAGGGGCGTGAAAAAGAAGTGGTCATTATTTCGCTGACTCGAAGCAACAAAGCCGGACGCATTGGTTTCCTTGAGGATGTGCGTCGATTGAATGTATCACTGACACGGGCCAAGCGAAAGCTTATTGTCGTGGGTGATAGTTCCACTGTTACACCTCATGAAACCTACGCAGCATTTCTTGATTATGTGCAAGAAGTGGGAAGAGTAGTTGAGTTATAAGATTCTGATTATCATCTACTCAGTTTTTTTGCCGCTTGCAATGCTTCATATACATTTACCACCCCGTCGGATACAGATAATTTAGAAAAAGTTGTTTGTTCAGCCTCTTCAGGATTTCCCTCATGAGGGATAATGACTTCTTGATCCGGGTATTTTACAGAACTTTTCAGGATAATTTGTCGGATCTGTTGCGGTGTTAGTTCGGGGTAATATACCATTATTAAGGCTGCTGTACCGGCAACTACCGGCGAAGCCATGCTAGTACCTTCCTGAAATTTATATTTATTGTCTGGCATGGTGGAGTAGATATCAACTCCCGGGGCAAAAATATCAACGGTATTATCACCATAATTACTAAAATTGGCGACAAATTCCTGGTTAGGTTTCCAGCTGGTGGCCCCCACACTCAGCCAATGTGTTGCTGCAGAATCATTATTTATGGCACTGGCGTAAGTATCCATGGGATAATTTTTTTGCTGATCATTATTCTGAGCTCCATTTCCGGCCCCATGCACCATCAGTACACCATGAGAATCTGCGTAGGCAACAGCTTGATCGACTACTTCTTTACAGGGAGAATAACCTTTCCCGAAACTCATATTTATGACATCAGCACCATTATCTACCGCATAGCGGATGGCGTTAGCCACATCTTTATCACGCTCATCACCATTGGGCACGGCGCGGATGGCCATGATGCGTGTATTGGTAGCAACACCATTTATCCCCATTCCATTATTGCGTTCTGCGGCAATAATGCCAGCTACATGAGTACCGTGTGAAGGATCGGGCCCCGCTACGTCGTTGTTTCCATAATGACGTTCCGATTTATCCTCATAATTGTCACCGACAATATCGCGAGGATTGAAATCTGGATTGTAGCCATACTTGGCAAACTCATAAATTTGCTTTTTTTGATCAGCGATAAGTGTAGAATCAATATCATTTTCAATTACGTAACTCATCACATTTTTGGCAAAATTGAGCTCTTGACTGGTCGGTTGCAGCTTCTGAATGTCTTCATAAGAATAGGATGAATCCGCAAAATGAGTATCGAGTATACTCCGAGCTTCCTGCATGCTCTGATTTAATGACGCAATATTATTGTACTGCTGATTTAGCTGGTTAACCTCTTTTTCATAATCAGCACGAATTTCCTGGTAGTAGTTATATTTTTTTAGTGCTTGTTTATTAAGGGTTGTTGTATCCGCATTGGCAAAACGTTGGTGTAGTGGACGATAGATGCGTGTAAGCTCAAAGGTATCGTGATTTACATTTTTACCGTCCGTACCGCCAATAAAATTCCACCCGTGCACATCATCCACATAACCGTTTCCGTCGTCGTCCTTTCCGTTGCCAGGAATCTCGTCCTCATTAACCCACATTACATCAGCGAGATCTTCATGCTCGGCATCAACGCCACCGTCAATGACAGCCACCACCACTTCTTCTTGAGGTGATTTACCCTTGAGCAAAGTCTCATACGCTTTTTTACTGCTTATGCCTCGGAACTGAGTGGTCTGCTCGTCCCAGTGATGCCAACCCTTTGGGGGTTCCAACATAGTTGAAAAGTCGATGGGTTTTTTAGTAATCTCGGTTTGATCTTCGGATGGGGCCGCTGGTTCGGGCTGCGTAGTTGTCGGTTCGGTGGTAGAGCAGCCAAACAGGGTGGCTATGATGGTGACAATGAGAAGAATACGTGTAGTCATAGGATAAAAAATAATGGTTTAACGGTCTGACGTATTATGCGTTATAAGTTTTTAATCGACTCTAAAAAGTTATTTGATGCTTTCTGGTAAGCTGATTTTAGTGCAGCTGACTTGGTATTACTTAACCATTGACCGCCTTCCGATTCATAAAAAGAGTTGTAGTTGTTAATCAGTTCATTATCGATGCCATAAAATTGAAGCATCAATTTTTGGGTCGTCTCACGATCAATTTGCATCTGAGCCTGACTGCGAAAATTATTGACAAAGCCTTCAATTTGGGCATTACTGAGATCTCGTTGGGAACTCAATATCCCAAACGCTTTTACCAGCGATCGAAATAAGATAACCTGGGTTTCTAGTTCTGTTTCTGCTGCAGATTTGCTTTGAGCAAGGGTTGACAGTAGCTGTTTTCGTTCGGCTGAAGGTGGATCTTGCTCCATTTCGTACCGATTAACAACCCGCTTACGAATACCTTCAATAGTGTAATATTCTTTTTCTGCATTGAGCAAGGGCTGGTTTTTATCCTGATTGAACCATTTCGCAACTGATTGGGCATGGTTTTTATCCATATTTGCTACAAACGTTTGATGGATATAATCCGAAAGGGAATCAGCGGTAAAAGTGTCCAGAAAGATATCCATCATCTGTTCATTTTGGGCTGGCGGTAATCCAAATGGATTTTGTGAAAATTGTTGGTACAGATCCTTGGGACTTTCGGCAAGCTGTTCTTCCAGCGACAGATGCTTCAGGATGTCATCAATAGTATCGATTTCGGAAGATGGTTGTGCGGTCATGGATAAAGGCAGTGCCACCAGTATGATAGCGAGAGTCAAAATTTTACGTATTAAAATCATAGAAGGAATTTTGTCGAAATAGTGTGAGGATGATTGTAACGGATGCAGAAATAAAATATTAGCCATAAAATAGAATAATGGCTTAGATGATTGAAATAAAATTATTGGTAAGATTCTCCGGTCATGGGTACAAAACGAACGGGCAGCATTTTCTTTCGGGATATGTTACCCTCCTTATCTTTGGTGATTTTAGTCAAAACCTGATTACGGTCCACACTACCAACCGGAGCGATCATAATACCACCGGGAGCCAGTTGATCTATTAATGGTTGTGGGATTTCTTCAGGAGCTGCTGTAAGTATGATCCTGTCAAAAGGGGCATGTTCAGCCCATCCTTTGTAGCCATTTCCAATTTTTGTTTGGATAGTATGATAGCCCAGAATTTCGAATCGCTTTTTAGCTTGATCTCCCAGTGGCTTTACAATTTCGATAGTGTAAATATGAGGTGTTAGCTCTGATAAAACGGCAGCTTGGTAGCCGCTGCCAGTACCAATTTCAAGTACTTTGTTTCCTGGCTTCATTTCTAGCCATTTAGTCATATAGGCAACGATATACGGCTGAGAGATGGTTTGGTCGTGCCCAATGGGTAGGGGGCGATTGGAGTAGGCTAAATCTTGATAATTTTTGGGCACAAAAAAGTGTCGAGGCACGTGTCGCATGGCTGCAACGATGGAAGAATCAGTAATGCCCCTGCTAATAATTCCTTCTTTCACCATTTTATGACGTTCCTCCTTGCGCTGCTCAAAGCGTGGACGTTCCCATTCAAGGGTGTCGGGGATGACAGTATCGATAGTTGATGAATTTGTCAGTTGACTATTTAGAGGAAATGGGGTTGGTTTATCAAATGTAAGCCATAGCCCTATGGCTGTAATTACCAAAATAAAAAAACGATTGAGTGTTTTCATAAGTAACCGATCTTTTTGTATCGTCACATAAAAGAACATAGTGCTAACAGTGGTTCGTTCAAAATGAGGTAAGGGTTTGCCTTTCCGCTTACCAAAACCTAAAATTGAGCACAGATCAATGGGGAAATAAAACAGCTATTATGGATTTTAAAGAGCTTCAACAAAAGATTAACCATGCACGAACGGTATCGGGAGAACTGCCCGAATTGCCATATTCTGATATTCCGGAGCTGTTGCAAACGCGATCAGAGAACGGAGATCAGTATCTTACGTACATCGATGTCGATGATAACCGCACTGAAGTTTCTTACGCAGAATTTTATCAACAGGTGATAAATTGTGCTCGGTTTTTACAGAAACATGGATTAAGTCGTGGCGATCGGGTGGCAACTATTGCCCATAATCACTGGCATACTGTAATTCATTACTTTGCTGCCTGGTTGCTGGGATTGGTTGTGGTGCCCATCAATTTGGGGGAAGATGACGAACGTATTGCGTATATCCTTGAAAATGGTGAGGTGGAATTGGCGTTTGTTCGCACCGAATATCGCAAGCGATTTCGGGGAATTTTGGAACAGTATGAATACCTGAAAAACGTAGAGTGGATTGTCTGCGAGGGAGAACTCGATAATTTTACTTCCCAAAATGGAGAACTGGAGTTGCCCGAAGATTCTCTTGCTGATTCGGAAGCACTCATTGTTTTTACTTCTGGAACAACTGGTGCCCCCAAAGGGGTAGTACTTAGTCAGCGTAATTTACTTGAAGATGCACAAAGTATAGCCGACTGGCATCAGATCGATAGCCAAACACGTATGATGTGCGTGCTGCCCATTCATCACGTAAATGGAACGGTCGTTACGCTGATCACCCCGTTTTTTGTCGGCGGATCAAACGTACTAAATCAGAAATTCAGAACCAGCAGATTTTTCCCCATCATCAAAGAAGAAGGCGTCCACATTGTAAGTATGGTGCCTACATTGCTGCAGTATCTCAATAATTATTATGCGGATAAGGACATGCCTGATACGTCATCGCTGAAGCATGTTATTTGTGGGGCAGGGCCGCTGACCGTAAAAGTAGCAAAAACCTTTGAGAAGCAATTTGATATCCCCATCATTCACGGCTACGGACTTTCGGAAACAACCTGTTATTCCTGTTTTCTGCCTGTTGATCAGGATAAAGAGGAGCATAAAAAATGGATTGCTGATTATGGCTATCCAAGTATTGGCATACCCATTCCAGCGAATGAGATGGCAATTCACGACGAAGATGGCAATGAACTGGAAGAAGAAGAGCGCGGCGAAATTGTGATCCGAGGGGTAAATGTGATGCTGGAATATTATAACAATAGGGATGCCAATGAAAAGACGTTTAAGAATGGTTGGTTTCGCAGTGGCGATGAGGGATTTTATGTCAATGATGAACAGGGACGGTCCTACTTTTTCATTACCGGTCGGCTAAAAGAACTCATAATCCGCGGTGGGGTAAACCTGGCGCCCCTTGAAATTGATGAGGTTATAAACAAGGCACCGGGCGTAAAAGCGGGTATTGCCGTCGGATTTGAAAATGACTGGTACGGCGAAGAGGTGGGAGCATACGTTCAGCTTAAAGAGGGGTCTGAAGAAGATAAGGATGCAATTTTAGAGTTTTGTAGAGAGCACTTGCCGTTTTCTAAATCGCCAAAGGTTGTTGTTTTTGGGGATGAAATTCCGGTGACTTCAACGGGTAAGTATCAGCGCCGAAAAGTGACGCATCATTTTGAACAGTGGAAAGAAGTGCAGTTTAGGGAGCAAGATGCATGATAACTGATAATTGATATCCTGTCTGTTGTATCGTGTATCTTATAAGTCGTATCCTGAAAAACAATAAAACTTGCTCCTGTCTTCGTTATTAATTAAGGTTGAAAAAAGGGATTATCTACTTCTCGGTACAAAAGCAGGAGGTCACTATGGCTCATTTACTCAACCTTGATCTTTTTACGCACGTCAAGTCTGACTTTGAATCCCAGCAGTACAAAATACTTGCAGGTCTAAAATCCATTTCAGACGATTTCCAGATGAACAAAATTTATCCGCATTTGAGTCATCTGGTAGAACTATACACCACGTTGGATGATATCCTGAATCGGCTGCAGGACTTGCGTAACGAGTTTCCCAAGCGTATCAAAAAGATCGATTTTGTGAATGAAGTGATTCAGCACGAGGTCGTTTTTGTGGATGGTTCGGACCTATCAAAAGTTGAGGATCTAATTGAATGGGGGTTGCCTTTAATCAAGGCGAAAATCGAAGAAGGAAAGACCATTTATGAGTTCGTAAATGATGAAATAAAGCTCGAAGAAGTGGGTATTATTCCCAATTATACCGATGAGGGGTACTTTTTTGTACCCGATAATGAGGAATCAAAGTTACTTCTTTTTCAGTACGAACTTACTGTTTTTAAAAGTTCACAGGATCAGTATCGATCACTGAAAACAGCTTTTCTGAAAGGATTAGAACAAGGCGGGGCACATCGCTCACCGAATGCCATCAAGCTGGATCTCATTGATGAGAACAAAGAATTGCCCAATCCGGCAACCTTTGCCTTTAACACCGATCTGGATTTTCCATTTCGGGAAACGATTTTTCCTGTAACTAAACGGAAATTACTGCAGCAGCTGTATGAGTGATTAAGTATTGAGATATGAGTTTTGAGTAGTGAGTAAACGGTTACAATTAATTTTTGTAAGGAACTTAGATCTAAATGGTCTTATTAATGCAATTTATAATTAAAAGACCATTAGTATGAATAGGTTTAAAAATTTAGAAATTTGGAAGAGAGCGGTAGCACTTGCAACAAAAATTTATGAAGCTACTTCTAATCTTTCCTGATGAAGAAAAATATGGTTTAGTTTTTTAACTACGCAGATGTAGTGTTTCTATTAGTTCTAATATTGCTGAGGGAGCAGGAAGAAACACAAACAAAGATTTTAAACGGTTTCTTAGTATTGCGTATGCATCCTCATATGAATTTGAGACCCAGCTCATAATTTCAACAAATTTAGAATTGATTAATAATTCTAAAAGCAAAAAACTTTGTGATGAAGTTGAAGAGCTACAGAAGATGTTGTATGTATTTACTCAAAAGTTAGAAAAATAAGTCTGGTGTCTAATTTTTTATAGACTACCCAAGGCTTAGGACTCACTACTCACATCTCACTACTAAACATCTACCACAGCCAGCGTACATCGTGATACGCACACCAATTTCTCATCCTCGTTAAAAATTTTGGTTTCCCATACCTGGGTTTGACGTCCAGTATGGACAGGTTTTGAAATACCGTGCACCGTTTCTCCCTTCCGCGCAGAACGTACATGATTGGCATTGATCTCAACACCAACGGCCGTCTTATCCTCTTCTTCAATAGTTAGCCAGGCTCCGATAGATGCTAACGTTTCGGCCAGAGCAACCGAAGCGCCTCCGTGAAGTAACCCAAAAGGTTGAACCGTGTGTTCATCGACTGGCATGGAGGCTTTTACTTCATCTGATTTGAAAGAGGTAAAAGAAATACCAAGGGCGTCTCCCATATTTTTTTCTGAAATAGAGAGGAATTTTTCGACCCGTTTTTTAAGATTCGGTTGGATATACATAAATGATTCTGTTACAATAGATTAATGGATGCCTAAGATAATTATAAAAGGACAAGAAAAAATTTAAATAGACTTTTAAATCATCCACAATCGTTTAAATTATTGGTAAGAAACGTCATCAACAATAAAAAAGCGTTCCGTTATGGCTTACGATCCAACTACGATCATTACTGAGATTGAAAAAGGGCTTAAAAAGCACCAACAAAAAGATTTTATTGCAACGAAAAGAAATGGCAAATGGGTTCAGACATCGAAGGAGGAATTTCAGGAGAAAGTTCGAAATTTAGCACTTGGTTTATATGAGCTTGGTGTGCGGGCCGGTGATAAAGTAAGTTTGCACTCCGAAAATAGTGCTGAGTGGGTCATTTGCGACCAGGCGATACTTTCACTAGGAGCGGTTAATGTGCCCATATATACCACTCAACCCGGTGAGCAGATCAAATATATTTTGGAAAATTCTGAGAGCAAGGTACATATTGTTTCGAATGATGAGCTGTTTGCTGATACAAAGCCAATTATCAAGGAAGTCAAAAATGTCAAGGCGATCATTTCAATTTTTGGATCGAAGCATGGCAAACTGAAAGAGTTTGATGATATTTTAGAAATGGGGGCCCAAAAGCATAAGGAGGATACGGATCTATTCGAGCAGTTGCGCTCAAAAGTTTCTCCCGATGATTTGGCTTCGCTGATTTATACTTCGGGCACAACGGGAAATCCCAAGGGAGTGATGCTTACACACAACAATATTGCTTCAAATTTGTTGGCGTCGCTGGAACGAGTTCCTTTTGATGATACGGTTCGTGAACATGAGAAAATGCTTTCATATCTGCCATTGTCGCACGTGTTTGAGCGAATGATTACCTATATGTACCTAAGTATGGGCTATCCAATTTACTATATCGATGAGGTTGATGAGATTCGTGATGATTTTGAAAAAGTGCAACCGTATTACTTTGCAACGGTACCGCGACTGCTGGAGAAAATTCATACCGGTGTGAAGGTAAAAGGACAAGAGATGAGTGGGCTCAAAAAACAGTTGTACTACTGGGCAATTAATCGTGCAGAAGATTTCGATCCGGAAAACCCACCGAGTGGATTGGAGGCCATTAAGCACAAGATTGCCGATAAGTTGGTATACTCGAAAATCCGTGATTTGTTTGGTGGAAACTTGCTTGGTATGGTAAGTGGCGGTGCAGCATTATCTCCTAATTTATTTCGATTTATGAATGCCCTTGGACTCATCTGCATGCAGGGGTATGGACTTACGGAGACATCGCCGGTATTATCAGTTAATGATAAAAATCATATGCGGGTGGGTAGTTCTGGGACACCGTTATCCAATGTGGATATTAAGATTGCTGATGATGGAGAGATCTTGGCCAAAGGTCCGAATGTGATGAAGGGGTATTATAATAACAAAGAAAAAACCGATGAAGTATTTACCGATGACGGCTGGTTTATGACTGGTGATGTTGGGAAGCTGGAAGATAATTATTTGTTCATCACGGATCGTAAAAAGTCGGTTTTTAAACTCTCAACAGGAAAATATGTAGCTCCGCAAACCATTGAGAACCTGTTGAGCGAAAGCGGATTTATTGATCAGGCGATGGTAATTGGTTACCAGCGAAAGTTTTGTTCGGCGTTAATTGCACCGGATTTTGAAAATATAAAAAAACGATTGAAAGCCCGTGGAAAATCAATGACAGAACCTGTGAACGAGGATTCGGAGGTTCGTAAAATAATTCAGCGTGAGGTGGACAAGGTAAATAAGGAGTTGTCACCATGGGAGACGGTCAAAAAGTTTGTTCTATTGGATACTCCGTTTTCTATTGAATCAGGAGAACTTACGCCTACGCTAAAAGTTAAACGGCCAGTGGTCAAAGAACGTTATGAAGATGAGATTGAATCCATGTATGAGGACGTAGAAGAAGAGTCAACAGCCTAAAGTTTTTTGTTTCCACGGCTGGGTGATGTATTAAGTAGTAATAAAAATTTATAGCGATAACGATTTATGTCTCAAAGCAAATATGATATTCAGAAAGTAGCGGTACTTGGGTCGGGAACCATGGGCAGCCAGATTGCGGCGCATTGCGTGAACGCTGGAATGCAGGTTTGGTTGCTGGATCTTAAAGATGAGGAGAGTGAGAATCCCAACCAGCCGGTGATTGATAATATTACCAAGCTTAAAAAAATGAATCCTTCACCGTTGGGACTACCGGAATATGCCGATCGTATAACGCCCGGAAATTTCACGGATGATCTGGATATCATAGAAGAAGTCGACTGGGTCTGTGAGGCCATTATCGAAAAGATGGATATCAAAAAAGATATGATGTCCAAAATTGAGGAGGTCCGCACCGAGGGGACCATTGTCAGTTCGAATACTTCTGGTCTACCAATTGGTAAAATCAGTGAAGATTGCTCGGATGAGTTTAAAGCACACTTTCTGGGCACGCACTTTTTCAATCCACCGCGCTATATGAAGCTGCTGGAGGTGATACCCACCGAATCCACGGCTGACGAAGTAGTTAAATATATGAGCCGTTTCTGTGAGCGCGATCTGGGCAAGGGTGTGGTGCAGTGCAAAGATACCCCGAACTTTATTGCCAATCGTATCGGTATTTTTTCGATGGCCAGCATTATGCCACACTTTTTTAATGGGGATTTTCGCGCTGAGGAGATCGATTATCTGTTGGGGACGCTGACTGGTTATTCCAAGGCCGCGACGTTCCGGACAGCTGATATGTCTGGCTTGGACGTGATTCATCACGTAGCTACGAATTTGTATCCAGCCATTCCCGATGATGAGCAGCGCGAAGTATTCGATCTGCCTGATACTTTTGAGCAGATGGTGGAAAATGGAAAGCATGGCAACAAAGCGGGCGAAGGTTTTTACAAGAAAGTGCGCACCGATTCGGGCAAAGAGTATAAAGTAATTAATCCAGAAACGGGTGAATACGAATCGCAGATCGATCCTGAATTTGCAAGCGCAACCGAGGCTAAGAAAAAGTTTAAAACCTCGAAAGAGCGACTAAGGTTTTTGGTTAACCGGGATACGGAAGTCGGACATTTTTTGTGGAAAGTACATTGCGATCTGTTGCTGTATTCAGCTAATCGTATTCCTGAAATAACCAATTCTGTGGAAGCGATAGATCGAGCCATGAAATGGGGCTTCAACTGGGAATTGGGTCCGTTTGAACGATGGGATGCGATCGGTGTTAAGGAGTCTGTCGAGCGTATGCAGGATGAAGGACTGGACGTGCCGCAAAATGTGCTCGATATGCTCGATGGAGGACGAGATCAATTTTATGACAAAGAGAAAGGAACGGTCTATAATTTGGCAACTGGAGAAATCGAGGAGCTGAGTCCGCCAGCAGAGGGGGCTATCCAGGTCGCTACACTCAAATCCAATAATAAAGAAGTCTTTGTTAACGACAGCGCCGGGTTGTACGATTTAGGAGATGGGATTGCTCTTTTTGAATTTAGAACCAAGCAATATACGTTGGGCTTTGAGCTCGTACAGTCACTACAGAAAGCCTGCGACGTAGTTGAAGAACAGTTTGATGGACTGGTTATAAGTCACGATGGCAATAACTTTACCTACGGTGCTAACCTGATGGAAGCGATGGGGGCCTGGCAGAAAGGAGAGAAAGAACAGGTCAGGCAAGCGGCAAAGAATTTCCAGGATGTGGCAGTGGGATTACGCTATCGTCCATTTCCTGTAGTTGTTGCACCATTTGGTCGTTCGCTGGGTGGCGGAGTTGAATTTATTTTGCATGCGGATAAAGTGGTGGCTCATCACGAGTTGTATGCCGGATTGGTCGAGGTCGGCGTTGGATTGCTCCCGGCCGGCGGCGGGACCAAAGAGATGCTCTATCGAACGATGCAAGGTCTGTTTGAGGATGAACAGGTCGATCCCATGCCGAACATTAAAGAAAAGTTTAAAACCATCGGGATGGCTAAAGTATCCGACGGCGCGCCAAAAGCAAAGCAATTGGGCTATTTGCGAGATTCTGACTCTGTTATTATGAATCGTGATCTACTGATTGCCAATGCCAAGGCTGAAGCTCGACGGATGGCTGATGTCGGGTATTATCCGCCCGAAAAGCCAATGATAAAAGTGCTTGGAAATGAAGCGTTGAGTTCGTTGAAGATGATGCTTCATATCATGCATGAGGCGAATTTTATTACGGATTACGACAAGGTGGTAGCCGAGAAAGTGGCCTATGTGATGAGTGGCGGAGATCTGAGTGAGCCGCAGGAAGTGCCCGAAGATTATATCTTGCGATTGGAACGTGAGACCTTTTTAGAACTTTTGGAAGATGAGCGAACACAAGCCCGAATCGAGCATATGCTCAAGAAAGGTA
>JBEPWP010000036.1:0-12276 GCA_041642355.1 Fodinibius sp.
AAGACGCTCCAGTCGTTAGTCGCGCTTACGAAGGCTATACCTTTACCGTTGATCACCGGCGAAGTAAATCTCAACAACAGTGGACTTACGTTCGCATGACTAACGGGCTATACGGATGGATTCCCAATAGTGAGATACTTATACTCTGATTGAAAATAACTGCGTATTTCGTAGTGCGTACCAAATGCTAAACGGAGTACGAAATACGCAATAGAATGAACTCAATATTACTTTCTTATGTCAACAGTATCGGAATATATCGACATCAACAAAGAGCAGTTTAAACATGAACTGTTCGATTTTTTGCGCATTCCCAGCATCAGTACCGACTCAGATTATAAAAATGAAGTCATTGATGCGGCAAACTTTCTGCTCGATAATCTCAACAGCCTTGATCTTGACCGCGCGGAGGTTTTTGAGACAAATGGCAACCCCATTGTGTATGGTGAACTGATTACCGACGAAAACAAACCTACCGTACTGGTTTACGGACACTACGATGTGCAACCGCCCGATCCCCTGGATGAGTGGAAAACCGAACCCTTTGATCCTAAAGTGCGCGACGGCGATATCTACGCCCGCGGTTCCAGCGACGATAAGGGGCAATCTTTCACCCATGTTAAAGCACTGGAAGCCTACCAAGAAACAGACACTGATTTCCCTGTAAATATTAAATTTATTTTTGAGGGAGAAGAAGAAATCGGTTCGCCCAACCTCGTGCCATTTATCGAAGAGCATAAGGAATTACTTGATTGCGACATGGTCCTCATTTCGGATACGGCTATGTTTGCCGAAGATACGCCTTCAATCACCTACGGCCTACGTGGGCTTGCCTATATGGAAGTCGAAGTACAAGGACCTAACCGTGACCTACACTCGGGCGTCTACGGTGGTGCGGTCGACAATCCTGCAAATGTACTTTGCGAAATTATTGCACAGCTAAAAGACGATGACGGCGTCATTCAAATTGATGGATTTTACGACGATGTTATTGAATTGACTGAAGATGATCGGGAAACGTACAAAAAGCTCCCATTCGACGAAGAGGAATATAAAGAGAAGTTGGGACTCAAAGCTCTTAAAGGCGAAAAGGGATATAATACCTTGGAACACACTTCTGCTCGTCCTACTTTGGATGTCAACGGCATGTGGAGCGGCTACCAGGGTGAAGGTGCCAAAACGGTGCTACCTGCCAAAGCTGGAGCTAAAGTAAGTATGCGCTTAGTACCCGACCAGGAACCCAAGAAAATTGCCAAACTCTTTAAGGAGTATGTCGAATCGATTGCCCCTGACACTGTTACCGTTAAGGTAACCGAGCATCACGGGGGACATCCGGCTATTACAGATTTATCATTCTATGGATTGCAAGCTGCCGCCGATGCTTTTGAAGCGGTGTATGACAAAGAGCCGTTCTTCACTCGCGAAGGTGGATCTATTCCCATTGTTGCCGATTTCCAGAAAATTTTAGGTGCACAATCTATTTTGATGGGATTTGGCCTCAATAGTGATGCTATCCACTCACCGAATGAAAAGTTTGCACTCAAAGATTTCTATCGAGGTATTCACACCTCTGCTAAATTCTTTGAACTGCTTCCGGATTATAGCTAAGATTACTTATTTGCCACCTAACTAATTTCTGGCCGCAGACCTCTGGTGTGCGGCCCTTTTTAAACTAATTACATCCCCGAAAAGAAAGTCCGTTCTGCACCAGAGGTACGGAATGAAAATTAGTACAGTAGAGAGCTACAAAACGAGATTTAATGTTGTAAGAAGAAACAGAATGAGATTTATGTACAGCAACATCCCAAACAGATTTATCTGGTCACGAACCTCTGGTTCGCAACCTTACATTTAATTAGCCTAATCCTCAGGGTTTCTTCTCCGATAAAATAAAGATCTAATAAATGCTTCAGCATTATCCAGAAAACCCTGCGGGTTTTAAATACGAAATCGTACTATTTGTCCGTACGATACCGCTCGAACCAAGCAATAATATTTTCAACTTTGTCAATAAGCTGGCTGGGACGATTGGCGATAAAGTGCGAAGCACCGGGTATTTCAACATAAGCAGTTTCGATCTCGCGAAGCTGTAATGCACTATATAATTGCTTGGCTTCCGAAGGCGGTGTACGTAAATCATCCGTGCCAACCATCACCATGGTAGGCGTTTCGATATTTCCGACCAAGGATACCGGCGAATGCTCCCAGTAGTCCTCGAAGTTCTCCCACGGCTGTCCCGGATAGCGATAGTAGGCATAGCCGTAATAATTATCGGCTGTAAGCGTCTTGCTTATCCAGTTCATCACAGGCTTAATCACTGCTGATGCTGCAAACTGATCAGTCTTTCCAACCATCCATGACGTCATCGTACCGCCGGCACTTCCACCGGTAACAAACAAGTTATCCTCATCAATATATCCTTTGGCAAGCACGGCATCCACGCCATCCATCACATCGTGATAATCATCTCCGGGATAATCGTGATACAATAGATTTCCAAATTCTTCACCGTACCCAGTACTGCCACGCGGATTAGGGTAAAACACCACATATCCAGCCGAAGCGTAGAGCTGAATTTCCGGAGAAAACCGGTCGCCATAATTCGAAATAGGTCCGCCGTGATTTTCGACCACCAGTGGATATTCTTTTTCAGGATTAAAATTAGGTGGGGTTACGATCCAGCCCTGAATTTCGAGTCCGTCCACCGAAGAAGTGTACCAGATTTCCTCTACCTTACCCAGATCACGATAATCCAGCAACGCATCATTTAGCCCCGTTAACTTTGTTCGCTCATTTTGATCTCTGGAAGTTGTTGCTAATTCCGCGGGATAGTAGGGCGTAGTTTCATTATAGGCTATAGTACCGTCATCAGCCACCGAATACGAGCCCCCGCCATATGGGCGTGCCACGGTAGTTCCGCCCACATTATTGGCTACTACAGATGTTTCTCCATCGAGCGTAGTGTGACTAATTTTTGTATTTCCTTCATCATCATACCTAAAATACAGGCCTCGGCCGTCTTCATCCCATTGAATAGAAGAGATACTGCGATCTAGATCGAGCTCTATCTCCTGTTTATTGCCGCCATCAGAATCCATTGTATAAAGTTTAGTAAGCTGATAAGTCTGTACCTTGTCGTCATATCCCAGGTAGGCGATCGTTTCTCCATCCGGTGATACAGCTGCACTGTAATCCGGCCCGTCTCGATCAGTCAATTGTTCCACATTGCCATTTTCTACATCTACCGCGTAGAGTTCTGATTCACGATAGTCATGCTCCCAATCCTCGTTTAAGTTAGCTGAAAAGATTAACTCCTCACCATCGCTGCTCCAAACCGGATCCCCTGAATAATGATAATCCCCACTAGTAATTTGGCGTGGTGCTCCGCCCTCGGCAGGGACGGTAAAAATATGCGTAAAACCCGGGTCAATATAGCCAGAGCCATCAGACTCATAATTGAGTCGGGTGGTTACTCGGGGACTTTCGGCCCACTCGGCTCCTTCAGGCGGTTGCTTGGAATCAGCCAGTTTCGGGTTCGACTCCTTCACTTTCATATTAAAAGCGAGCCGCTTGCCGTCGGGCGACCACGTAATTCCGCTTGGTGACTGTTCCAGCTGTGTAATGCGCGACAAGGCGTCGCTCTCCAACCAGTATATATAAACTTCACTTCCGTCATCTTCTGATGAAGAAGTAAAAGCAATTCTGTTACCGCCAGGTGACCATCGAGCACTGCCTTCGTTAACATCTTGATCCGTAAGCTTCCGGTGATTTGAGCCATTAGCATCCATAATCCATAGCCGGGAAATACGCTGATCTTTCATTTTGTCCATCTGTCCACGGGCATACACGATGTGCTCTCCATCTGGTGATATCTGTGGATCGCCAACCCATTGCAACTCAAAAACATCCATGCTGTTAAATAGCTGAGTTGACTGAGCCATAGACATCACGGGCATCAAAAGAATAGCGAACAGGATAAGTATTAAACGTTTCATAAAAGATCGATTTTATTAATGGGAATAATCACAGAGTTTCTCTTTTGAGTATATACTCTTCCTTAAATAAAAAGAACCCTCAAGAAAGCAAATCCTGAGGGTTTTAAAAATCGTAAATGATAAGAATATAACCTACTCGTCCACCACTGAATTATCTACAACACCCTTTTCAAGATCGTACTTTGTGGCATACTCGGTCTCATCAACAATGGTTTTAGGATCGTTGTTTTCATCTACAATAACTACTTTGGGCTTAAAGTCTTTGGCCTCTTCGGGCGCCATCTCGGCATAAGAAATGATAATCACACGATCGCCCACCTGCGTTTTTCGCGCCGCAGCTCCATTCAAGCAGCAAACCCGTGAACCGGCCTCTCCGGGAATGGTATAGGTTTCCAATCGTTCACCGTTGGTAATATTGACGACCTGAACTTTTTCGTAGGGAAGAATGCCCGATTCATCCAGCAACTCCTGATCAATGGTAATACTTCCCTCGTAATGAAGGTTCGCCTCGGTTACCTTCATTTGATGCAGTTTGGATTTGAACATCGTAAGTGTCATGGTCGTACTACTTTTCTATAATGATATTATCAATTAAACGTGTTTCACCAAGATAAACGGCTCCGGCCAAAATATATTTGTTCTCGGATTTCGGACTGGAAACCGGTTTCATCTTCCCGAACGAAAACAGGTTAAGATAATCAATTTTAAAGCCCTTTGCTTCCAGTTCGTTTTTCTGATGATCCAACAGTAATTCAACGTTTTTCGCTCCATCAACGATCTGCTTACCCACATACTGAAGTGAGCGATATAAGCCGGGAGCCAGCTTCCGCTGCTCACTGTCCAAATACTTATTGCGACTACTCAGCGCCAGCCCATCGTTAGCCCGCTTGATAGGTCCCATCACCAACTCAATATCGTGATTAAACTCAGTAACCATCTGCTGCAAAATCCGAAACTGCTGGATATCTTTTTGTCCAAAAACTGCAAAATCGGGCTTAATAATATTGAAGAGCTTATTTACGACTAACAGAATTCCTTCAAAAAAGCCGGGACGTGACCCCCCGTCCATATACTTATTAAGCTCATCGACCTCAATGCTTAAAAACTGTTCTCCGGGATACATAATCTCGTCGGTAGGCGCAAATACAGCAGCAACGCCCTCTTCTTCGCATTTTTCCAAGTCTTCCTGCAGCTCCCGCGGATACTCATCAAAATCTTCGTCAGGAGCAAACTGCTCAGGATTCACATAAATGGAAACAACAACTTTATCAGCCTTCTGTTGGGCCAGCCGAAAAAGGGAAAGATGTCCCTCGTGCAGGGCACCCATTGTTGGAACGAATGCAATTGTATTTCCCTGCTTCTTCAAGGATTGAACCTTGTCACGAATATCTGCAATGGTTCGCTGTGCTTCCATGTAATCCCCAATAAAGAAGGGGTTTATCGCGATAAACCCCTTCTTTTAGATTATTGTAATTTTGATTTACTACACCGCACGATCAGTATCAAAGTTCTCTAGCAGCTCTTTCACACGATTGAGGAATGCCCCGCCGTGCGCACCATCAATAATACGGTGATCGTAACTCATGGAGAGATACATCATGTGGCGAATGGCAATCACATCCCCTTCGGGAGTTTCACGAACAACCGGACGTTTTTCAATAACACCGGTTCCCATGATGGCTACCTGCGGTTGATTAATGATAGGAGTTCCCATCAGGTTACCAACGCTACCATAATTGGTCAGCGTAATGGTACCACCTACCAAATCATCAGGATTCAAGTTCTTGTTTCGGGCCTTAACCGCAAGATCATTGACCGATTTAGCCAAACCAACCAAGTTCTTATCCTGTGCATGCTTGATAACGGGAACGATAAGTCCGCCCTTACCTCCTTCGCCCAACGCAACGGCCAGACCAAAGTTGATATCGCGCTTCAACAGGATCTCGTCATTGTCAGTATCCACCGAGCTGTTGATGAGCGGGAATTCGCGCATTGCCTGAATAATCTTCTCAATAAAGAGCGGCGTGTACGTCAATTTAACACCGGCACGCTCTTGAAACTTATGCTTGTTCGCTTCGCGCCAGCGGACGAGTTTGGTTACATCCACTTCCGAGAAGGTAGTCACATGTGCAGATGTCTGCTTAGACCGAACCATATGCTCGGCAATCGTTTTACGCATGCGATCCATCTTGATGCGCTCTACATTTTCGGATGGTCGCTGTAGATCAAGCTCACCGGCCGAAATAGATCCTTTCTTTCCTTTAGCAGCAGGCTTCGACTGTGTGCTTGGCTTGCTGGGCTCGCTTGCTGGCTGAGCCGCAGGTTGCTGCGCCTTGTCGGCCTTGCGATCTTCG
This sequence comes from Fodinibius sp., assembly GCA_041642355.1. Classification (GTDB taxonomy): domain Bacteria; phylum Bacteroidota; class Rhodothermia; order Balneolales; family Balneolaceae; genus Fodinibius. Next base: position 6,350 of record JBEPWP010000036.1, read on the forward strand.
AGGTAGTTCATTACATCCTCTTTGGAAACGCGTCCGCCTTGACCAGAGCCCTCAATACTTTCAAGCTCTTCCTGCGAAATACCTTCCTCTTTGGCGATAGATCGAACCAACGGAGAATAAAAACGTCCGTCACTGCCAATGCGCTGCGGCTCACTTCCACCCGAAGGCGCCCCATTTGAAGATGTTGAAGCTGCAGCAGGCTGTGTATCCTGTTGTTTTGTTGATGTGGTTTCTTCCTTCTTCTGAGTATCGGAAGTAGACTTTTGTGTTGTAGCAGAACCCGAAGCCGCTTTACCTGTTGCGATAATCGCAATTGTTTGACCGACTTCTACGGTATCTCCTTCTTCAACTAAAATTTCTACCAGTGTTCCTGCCTGTGGAGAAGGAACTTCGGTATCCACTTTGTCGGTAGAAATCTCGAGCAGGGTCTCATCTTCTTCCACTTCATCGCCTATGGCTTTTGCCCATTCGATGACCGTACCTTCCATGACCGATTCACCCATCTGAGGCATCTGAACCTCAACGCGTTCACCTTCATCATCGGCGTCACCGCCACCCGATTCTTCTGCGGATGATTCTTCAGCCACAACCTCTTCTTGCTGTGGCTCTTCCGCCGCTTCCTCTTCTTGGGGTTCAGCTTCTTCCTCGGCAGATCCACCGCCACCAGAAGTATCGGCAGCATCAGCATCCGTTTCTATAACTGCAATAGGCTGACCCACTTCAATGGTGTCGCCTTCTTCAGCTAACTTTTCAATGAGAATTCCAGCTTGGGGAGAGGGCACTTCGGTATCTACTTTATCAGTAGCAATTTCGAGAAGTGTTTCGTCTTCTTCTACCTCGTCACCAATCTCTTTAGTCCATTCAATGACGGTGCCTTCCATTACCGATTCGCCCATTTGGGGCATCTCTACTTCAACTCTGGCCATGAGTACTCAGATTATATCATTAAAAATTAAAATACCTTCGATCAACATGCTGTTTACAACGTTCAAAATCAGCCCTCAAAGATCACAATAAATGGCATTAGATCAAAATAAATAGCCTAGCCAAACCCATATTTAAGTAACTATTTAGTTAATACAATGGCAGCTTTATCAACCTAAAGGAATACTCTCCATATCAATAAAAGGCAGGTTATAACAAAGAATACCCCAAATATGGGAAACAGCTGATCGGAGAGCCACTTTGGTAAAAACAGATTTGCTGCAGAGCCTACCTCAGCCCCTTGCTGCTCGGCCAAATCCGTAAGCGGACACCGCCAGTTATTCAACAAAAGAGCCAGTAACTCAATAACAGCAACACCAAACGCCCACCAGTTTAAACTATTTATTTGATCCAGAACGGCTGTCACAAATACATAAATGGTACTAATTCCAATCAGAAAAAAGAGAACTGAATGAATTAGTTTTATGTAAAAGACCGTTTTGGACATTAGCTAATGGTTGCATATTTCGCTCTATGATAACGCTCGTTCCAGATCTTCCAGTAGATCATCGGCATGTTCTAATCCCACACTTATGCGGATTAAATTCTCGGGCGTAATGGAGCCTTCGCCCTCGCTGCTGCGGCGGTGCTCCCACGTTGATTCTACGCCTCCTAAACTCGTTGCCCGACTAATTAGCTTTGATCGACCTACAATTTTTATGGCCTCTTCGGCACTGCCATCAATCAAAAAGGAGATCATGCCGCCAAACCCATTCATCTGCTTCTTGGCAATTTCGTGCCCCGCATGTGTTGCCAAGCCGGGATAAAAAACCTTTTCCACCTTGTGATGATTTTGCAGAAATCGAGCCAATGTTGTTGCATTTTCGTTGTGCCCCTTCATACGATACGGCAGCGTTCGCGTGCTACGGGCAAGCATCCAGCAATCATCCGGTGACGGTACCGCGCCGCCCACGCGCTGGACCAGCCTAATTTTTTCGAATAGCTCATTTTCCTCCTTGGCAATTACCGCTCCACCCAGAATATCACTGTGTCCACCAAAATATTTGGTAGTGGAGTGGATGACCAGATCGGCCCCAAGCTGCAGGGGCATCTGATTGATGGGCGTGGGCCATGTATTGTCCACACAGGCTATAGCTCCATTCTCATGCGCCAGATCACTAATGGCCTCAATATCCATCATACTAAATAATGGGTTGGATGGCGTTTCAATCCAAATCAGCTTGGTGTCTTCGTTAATATGATCGGCAATATTTTGCAGGTCTGTCATATCAATAAAATCAGCCTGCAGCCCCCACGGCTTCATTAGCTTGTTGACCAACTTTCGGTTGCCGGCATACACATCTTCGGGAATGATGATATGATCGCCGGGATGTAGCGCCCGAAATACGGACGATGCCGCTGCTACGCCACTCGAAAAAGCCGCGGCTGCTGCACCTTCCTCCATCACCTTTAATACCTGCTCCCACTGTACGCGATTGGGATTTTCGAGCCTCGTATAGTGCCAGTCGCCCTTGGAGCGACCTTCTTCATCAAGTTCATATACGGTCGAGCGATGTACCGGCGGCACAATATCTGGGTTATTCTTGGCCACTTCCATGGCGGCGTGGATAGCTTGGGTTTCTTTACGCATGGCAAATAAATTTGATTGGTATTAAAGAGTGGCAAGTAACAAAATTAGCTGCAGTTTTGCAGGGTAGATATTTTGATATTACTGCCCAGAAATTAATCCTTCTGTGCTCCCTTTATTTGATAGGAGGGTTTAAACTTGGAAAATTTAATATCTTCCCTTCCCTCTCATTCCGTATCTCCGGTGCGGAATGCCGCTTGTTTCGCACCAGGGGTACGAAACAAGCCTATTAGAAGGAAGAACTCGTTGATTCCGTTGAGTAAGATAGCTCTTTCTGGCAGCAGCTGTCATTTCGAACGGAGCGAAGCGAAGTGAGAAATCTATGTTTTTGCGTTTCCTACTCCGTTAAAACCAAGGATCTCTCGCTCCCGCTCGAGATGACTGGAGAGAGGTACCGTCGCATGCCATCCGAAGCCTTTTGGCGTAGGTTGGGTCGAGATGACTGGAGGGAATAAGAATATCTCACTACATTTGAGAGGTCATGTGGGATAGTATTTCCATCGCGCCGAGACCTTTTCCAGCCTAATAACACTATCCATGCTAATCTATAGCCCGGATCGCCTTGATGCGCTCCAGTACCGGAGGATGTGAATAGTTCAAGAACACGTAAAATGGGTGCGGCGTTAGGTTTGACAGGTTGTCCTTGGAGAGCTTTTTCAACGCATCGATCATGGGCTCTTTTTTATAGGTCGTAGAAGCAAACTCATCGGCTTCAAACTCGTATTTTCGCGACAGTATCTGCATAAACACCGATACAATCATATCGATGGGCGCGTAGAGCATCCCAAAGAAAATGAGTCCAGCATATACCGACATCTGCTCCATAAAGAACGCATCGAATAGCCCTTGAGAGTTCAAGAAGATTGACAACAGGAAGAACATAATACCCGTCTGAGCAATACTTATCGCCATATTTTTGATGATATGCTTCTTTTTATAGTGACCAATCTCGTGGGCCAATACGGCCACCAGCTCATCTTCCTCGTGGTTATCAATCAGCGTATCGTAAAGGGCAATGCGCTTGTTCTTCCCAAATCCCGTAAAAAAAGCATTCGACTTACTGGATCGCTTAGAGCCGTCCATCACGTACACCCCCTCCATGGCAAAATTAACCTTGTCGGCGTAGTCACGGATTTTTTGCCTCAGATCACTATCCTCAGCAAGCGGCTCAAAATCGTTGAAAATGGGCATAATCCACGTGGGGGCAACAAACTGAATGAAGAGCGTAAAAGCCGTTACCGCGCCCCATGCATAAAGCCACGCATATTGATCGACAAACGTGAAGAACGCTAAAATACCAGCCAGCAATGGTCCGCCAAGCAGGATACTCAGTCCCAATCCCTTAACCAGATCCAACACAAAGGTTTTGGGCGTGGTTTTGTTGAAGCCGTATTTTTCCTCAATCACAAAGGTGGAATAGATGCTAAAAGGCAGCGAAAGCAGTTGTTTGGCAAGAATTAACATCCCAATATACACAAGGCCTGTCCAGATGACGCCCAACTCCCAGCCACGAACGATCTCGTCGAGCCACTGAAAGCCCCCGGCAAACCAGAATACCAGTAATAGCGCCAAGTTAAAGACGGAAGTTAAAATGCCGAACTTCGTCCGCTCTTTGGTATAACGCTGGGATTTCTCGTAGGTCTGTTCATCATAGACATCACTGAACTCTTCGGGCAATCCGTTATCCAGCGACTGCAGATTCAGGTAATCACTAACCAAATTCAGGATGAAATCGATGGCCAGCGTAGCTAAAATAATTACTGCAAAAATGTTCATATCAAATAATTCTTCCCTAATCTAAAAATCCAGTGACAGCTTAACCAAATTGAGAACCTGACGTTCAAATATCTTAAACACCATTTTCCGTTTTCTCTGCGTCCACCTCAACGGTAGTGCCCCAACCGTCATACGAACCATTATTTCCGGCTGCTAGCCGTTCAAAAAAGTTCTTGAGCTCTAAGAGTCGGTCCGAACTTGGCTTAATTTTCTTTTGGGCAATACACGCCCAATCGCCTGATGATTCCGAATGTTCGATAGAGGTATCAAACTGTAGATTCATCAGGCACGACTGTGTTACATATGCATCCCATTCGGTAGGAAAATGCAGAAAAAATTCCATTACCTGTTCTACTTCTGGGTCGGCATCCGGGGTTTCAATTTCATTTATGGCTATTTGATCTGCTTGCTTTCGTGACATACTAAAAACACCTAATTCAAATATTGCTAAATACTACTTTTTTGTTCCAATATTTTTCATCCCCAAAGGTACGGAAACTGAGCCTTTTCCTTAAACCTAAATACATTATTTCTGGGTATGGTGAATCTATCAGAAATTTGTACCTTTCTCCGTCTTTTTAAAAAGCTAAGGAGTTTTAGGTTATGGCAGATACCCAGGGTGATCAAGAGCTAGCACGTGATCTCGGATTTTTGGAAGCGTATACCATTGGCGTTGGCACTATGATTGGTGCCGGTATTTTTGTACTGCCAGGTATTGTCGCCGAAAATGCTGGTCCGGCCGGGATGATCTCTTTTCTTATCGGTGGATTTGTCTCATTGCTTACCGCCCTTTCACTTTCCGAATTGGCCACCGGCATGCCCAAAGCCGGGGGAAGTTACTATTATGTAAATCGTGCAATGGGCAGCTTTTTTGGATCCATTGTGGGATGGAGCATGTGGGGAGGCCTTATGTTTGCCACCGCCTTTTATATGCTCGGCTTTGGGCAATATCTAACATTTTTCTATGGCAACATGCCCGTAGCAGGTTCCGCACTGGTCATGGCCGCAGCTCTCATTGGCATCAATTACCGTGGCGTTAAAGAGGTAGGTGCTTTTCAGAATATCATTGTTATCCTCCTTATTGGATGCATCCTGGTATTTCTGGCTTTCGGGGTTTTCAATATCAACTGGGATGTATTTCAGCCTTTTAATCCCAACGGTTGGGGAGCCGTGGCAGCCACTGCCGCTACTATTTATGTAAGTTTTGTTGGCTTTGAGGTGATTGCCACCAGCGCCGAAGAGATCAAAAATCCGGGCCGCAACCTGCCCCTATCCATGATTGCATCGGTGCTGACGCCCACTCTCTTTTATGTGTTTGTAATGCTCGTATCCACCGGTGTATTGCCAGTTGCGGATCTTGCCAATTCCTATATTCCGGTTGCCGATGTAGCCCGCGAATATTTGGGAGGTATCGGGGCCTTGATGATGGTGCTAGGAGCCGTATTAGCAACCGTATCCAGCGCCAACGCTTCTATTCTTTCTGCGGCACGCGTTAACTTTGCCATGGGGAGAGACAAAATACTTACGAGCTGGCTCAACAAAATTCACTCTCAGTATCGTACTCCTTTTCGTGCTATTC
>JBEPWP010000037.1:0-12039 GCA_041642355.1 Fodinibius sp.
GAGAAACCTTGGATATGGATATTTTTGCAGAAAAGGAAAAGTAATTTACTACAGATTTACACGAATTAAAGGGATAAACTAACCATAAATCCGCGTTCATCCGCGGCCAAAAAATTCAACAAAAAAAATGCCCGAAAACGGAGAAATAACGACCTACATTGAAAACAACATTGGTACCATTGAATTTTATCACCCCAAGGGGAATTCCCTGCCGGGACAAATGCTTCGAAACTTGGCCGAGACTATCACAAAGATGGGCAACAATCCCAAGGCCCATGTTCTGGTACTGAAAAGTCGCGGCGATGGCGCCTTTTGTGCCGGAGCTTCTTTTGACGAGCTCATTGCTATCGATGATTATGAAGAAGGCAAGCATTTCTTTATGGGATTTGCGCTTGTGCTTAACGCCATGCGTCAATGTTCAAAACTCATCATTGTCCGCGTGCAAGGCAAAACCGTTGGAGGAGGAGTAGGTATTGCATCCGCGGGAGATTACACCGTAGCGCACGAATCTGCCGCCATTAAACTAAGTGAGCTAGCCTTGGGTATCGGACCATTTGTGGTGGGTCCGGCCGTAGAGCGAAAGGTAGGAACTTCTGCCTTTAGTACACTTTCCGTGGATGCCTCGAGCTGGAATTCGGCTGAATGGGCTTGTGAAAACGGACTCTTCTCAAAAGTTTGCAAAAATCACTTTGATTTGGATGAAGAAGTGGAATCTTTGGCAAAACAGCTTGCTGGTTACAGTCCCGATGCAATGAAAGAACTAAAAAAGGTGCTCTGGAAAGGAACAGAGAAATGGGATGAACTTCTTGAAGAAAGAGCCGAAATTAGTGGACGACTGGTGCTTTCCGATTTTACTAAAAGCTTTATCGAGGAGTTCAAAAATAAGTAGCCTTTATGAAGTGGGAAGATCGACGGAAGGGGTATCTTTTTCAAACTGTAGCATAAAAGTCGTTCCCTTCTCGTCACTCTTCCAGCTTATATCTCCTTCAAGCTGCTGACCCAACGTTTCAACCAGCGTTATCCCCAAACTATCGTGACCAAAACTCTCCTGATCATCCGATAATCCCTTCCCATCATCCTCAACAGTAAGCTTAATTTTCTGGTCATCTATTAACGAAATAGCAATATCGATCGTCCCAGTATCTCGATCTGTGAAAGCATGTTCAAATGCATTGCTTACAACCTCGTTAAGGATTAATCCACATGGAATACCTTGATCTACACCTAACTTGAAATCATCAATATTGATATTTACCTGAATTTCTTTATCAGGATTACTAAAAGAATAGGTGATAATATCAATAAGCTCCCTGACGTATTTTTCAAAATCTATTTCTGCCAGCTTTTTACTTTGATAGAGTTTTTCATGAATCATGGAAATAGATTGTACGCGACGCTGACTCTCCGATAAAACACGGTTAACAAATTGATTTTCGGCATGATCCATCTGCAGCTCGAGCAATCCGGATATAACCGCCAAATTATTTTTCACACGGTGATGTATTTCTTTAATCAATACTTCTTTCTCCTCTAAAGCAGCTTTTAAATGTTCCGTTTGTTTATCGACACGCTTTTGAAGTTCCTGCTTTTCCCACTGATTTATTCTATAGCGGACACCGGTGTACATAATTCCACCAAAAAGAATCACCATGGCCCCATAAAACCAGAAAGTACGCCAAAATGGAGTAGCAATAGCAAATTGATACTCTGCTTCAACATCGCCCCATTCTCTTTCAGCAATTCGCGCCTGAACAGTGAAGGTATAATCACCGGGCTCTAAATTAGTAAACACTGCTGAATTCTCTTTCGTGGCCGGCATCCAATCCTCATCAAACCCTTCTAATTTATAGCGATATGAAATATTCTCGGGAGCTGAATAAGAAATCCCCCGAAACTTAAATTCAAAAATATTTTTTTCATAGGGAAAACTAATGGATGGAAAATCCAGCATCCCATTATGATAACCGAGGCTATCCATATAGTTACTCCACTCTACTTGTGAACTGTTTACCTGGATATCAGTAATTTTTAAATCTGTAAGTTTGATACTCTCCATTTTTTCGGGAGCCAGGCGTACCACACCGCCCATACTTCCCATCCATGCCTGTGATTGGTCTTGATAAGTAAGGGCCTGAAAATTGAATTCCAACCCAATTCCCTGATCTAATAAAGGGTAGTGCGTAATCGGCATCTCACCTGTTTTGCGATACTTGTTTACATCAAGTTTTTGCAGACCACCATTGGTTCCTTGCCATAACCAGCCATTTTCGTCAAACCAAAGAAAATGGGTATTTAATAATCTCATCCCATCATTACTATCGAAATTTTCGATACTAGCCGGCTCGTTATTTTCAACTGATTTTAAAACCGATACCCCGCCGCGGGTTCCAATCCAAATATCTCCCCGTTCATCCTGAATTATACAATTTACCTGATTATGGATAATCCCATCTTCAATTCTAAAAACTTTAATCGTCTCTCCATCAATAACATTCAATCCATAGTAGGTTCCCACCCATATTCTTCCTTGATCATCTTCGTAAATTTGAAAGATAGAATCATTGGAAAGCCCATCATCACTCGTATAATGCTTAACATCACGCTCCTCTAAATCTACCTTATATAAACCCGAGTCAGTACCAACCCAAAGATGATTGGAAGAGTCGACCAACAGATTATAGATATAAAGTTTGGGAAGGTCGTATTTATCAGAGAAATTTGTATAGGTTTCGCCATCAAATTCCATCAGCGTACTGTCGGGCATGGCAACAATTTTATTGCCGTTGGGCAGTCCCTTTATGCTCCAAATATATTTATTATGATATTCTCCAGGCAGCTGATACTTCCTAAACCTATTCCCATCATAAGATTTTAATCCCTGGGTGGTTCCTAGCCAAAGAATACTTTCTGTATCTTGATGTACACTTAGTACTTCGTTCGTAGAAAGGCCGGCATCTGTATCATAGAAAACAAAACCATTTTCCTTATACAGATTAACCCCATCCTCGTCTGTAGCTATCCAAACCTGGTTGTTGCGATCTTCAAATAGGTTATACGTATTATTACTGCTAAGCCCATTTTTCTTTGTTCGATGTTTAAACTTTCCATCTTCAAAGATGTAGATTCCCTGTGATCTTGTGGCAAGCCAAATCCTGCCGTCATTGGTTTCAATAACATCAAACACCGCATTCAGGGAATTTCCATTTATTGATTCGACGGACGTAAAATTGGTGCCATCCCAGATCGTAACTCCATTATTTGTTGCGATCCAAATTTCTCCATTTTGACGTTGAATAATCTTATATACGCTATTCCCCGTAAGCCCATCCTGTCGATTGTAGGTTTTAAACTCTTTACCGTCATAAATCGAAATTCCATTAACTGTTGCTATCCAAAGCTCTCCCGTGCTTGTTTCTAAAAAATCCCAGACAATATTGCTGGATAGCCCATCTGAGGTAGTCAATCGGTTTAAGCTGTCATCTCGTAAAATAAATATGCCGCCCTGATATGTCCCAAACCAAATACTACCGTCACTGAGTTGTTCCATGCCCCCAACCGAATACTGGTTAAGAGAATCACTTTTTATAGGATAAACCAAGCTGTCACCCTGAAACTTAGCTACACCTCCTTTATCAGTACTAACCCAGATATCATCATTGGAATCAACAAGAAGTTCTTCAGCAAGATTATCCTTAAGCCCATCTTCCATCGTATAATTAGTAAACTCAGTACCATCAAACTTGGTCAACCCACCACCATAAGTAGCCATCCACATATATCCATCCTGTGTTTGCGTTACATTATGAACCTGGGCCTGGGGCAGTCCATGATTTACAGAATACGTTTTAATATTATATTTCTGAGCAAATAACAGGAATGGAGTAAGAATGAAGCAAAGACAAATTAGAACAAATTTGGTGCTCTTCATTGATGTACCATCTCGTTAACCGTAGTATTACAAACTAGATCCCTAATAAAATTAACTATTAAACATATATTAAATAATTTTAATATATAAAGCTATTCTTTTAATAGAAACTGATATCCTTCTATAAAATATCTTCGGCAATAAATGTAACCTCAATATGAGCTCCGTCGTCATTATAAAAACTGAGCCTACCGTTTAGCTGTTTTGTCAACGTGTTAACCAAATTCAATTCCAGTGATCCCGGATTCTCATCATTATCCTGAATCCCAACACCATTATCCGAAACTTTGGTTAAAATTTTATCATCTAACTGTTTAAGCGTCACGCTAATGATACCATTTTCACCATTATCAAAAGCATATTTAAAGGCATTATTTACCAGCTCATTAATTAGCAAAGCACAGGGAATTGCCTGATTCACCGTCAAGGTTATATCTTCGATATTCGATTGAATCTCAATATCAGATTTGTCTCCCATGTATACGTCAGATATTGTTTCCAATAAATCATCCAAATAACGATTAAATTGGATGTAAGAAAGTGATTCTGACTGATAAAGCTTTTCGTGAACCAAGGCAATACTTTGCACACGCAAATGACTTTGTTGCAATGCAGTTTTTGCTTTCGGGCTTTCTGATTCCCACATCTGCATCTGCAATAATCCTGAAATAACAGCTAAATTATTTTTGACACGGTGATGAATTTCTGCCAACAATACTTCTTTTTCTTTAAGTGATTCGGCAATTTTCTGCTGAGCTTTCTTTTCTGAACTTATATCGCTGGCAACGAATACATAACCCTTAACACCACTGTCCTTATTATTAATGGTACCTCGAGAAATACTTACTGGTATTGCCTGATTTTTATGTTTGAGCGTACCCGTGTAGGTATTACTGGTTTCGGTATCAAACCCGTCCAACATATCATCCGGCATCTCATCAAAAATGCAATCAACAGATTCATTTAGTAACTCTTCTTCGGTACGATCTAATATTTCTAACGCAGCGGAATTAACCCTGCGGATCTTACAATGTTCATCAGTAACAATCAACGAGTCGGCTATAGCCTCAATGATGCTATCCACGTAATCACGCGAGACGGTTGTTTTGCTCAAATTCTCCGCCATCTGATCAAAAGTATCGCTCAGCTGTCCCAGCTCATCGTCCGAATCATAATTAATACGATTTTGCAAGTTACCCTGACCAAAGCGCTCAGCTGCTTCAGCGATTTGGGCTATGGGATTTGCTATCGACCGATAAATAAACAGGGAGAGTATTATTGCAATAATTAAAGCGATGCCAGTGCTGATAACTAATATATATCCTACTTTATCGAGCTGATTATTTAATCCGGCAATTTGTTGCTGGTGAGCTTTCTGAATTTGACTCCGCAATTGCTCAATATTCGGCAATAAATTGGTTCTAAAGTAAGGTTCTATCGTTACCGTAAAGAATTCTTTGCGATCTTGATAGTTTTCATCACTGATATTTTGAAATTGAGTAATCAGTGCGGAATAGTTTCTATACTTGTTTTCTAATTCTTCCAACAATCCAAGTACTTTCGAAGAATCCTTGGGATATTCAAAAATATTATTTGTCTCAGATTGTATTGTCGATCGCAATTGATCCAGGCTCTCCTCAAATTTTTCAAGTGATTTTTCTATCTCTGCAATCTGTACTTCTCTGGTCCTATTACTTCTGCTGTAATTCATCGAAAGACTTTCTCGATAGCTGTCTTCCAATAAATACTGGGTTCTTGTCAAGCTTTTGAAAAGCTGCAATCCCAGTTCCCCTGTTAAAGTAACCTCTTGAATAGCCTTATCACTTTCTAAAGTAACCTGATCTTTCACCGCATCGTTGAGATACGAAGCAGTCAAACCAATGCCACCTACAATAAGAACTACGATTGAAAAGCTACCTATTAATTTTGTACTAAGTTTCATACAAAAAAGATTTTACCCTGTACCTATATAATGCTGTTGTAATTGATGTATGGATAAACAAGACTGATGCGCCTTCAATAAAAATATATCCCCAACCCACCTGATATACTTTAGAAACTATGCTTCTATTTAATAGCATAGTTCTAATTAAAGCAATAAAACTCTATGGTAAGCTAATCTCAATAAATTTTTAAAAAGCTACCAACGCCTTAATTTTGTCAACAATTTTTTCGGCTGTTGGTAAAACTGCATCCATTAATCCAACATTATAAGGTACAGGAATATCAGGCATTGTTAGCCGTTCAATAGGAGCATCCAAATATTTGAATGCCTCTTGTGAGAGCACAGCACTAATCTCTGCACCAAATCCAGCTGTTTTCGTATCCTCGTGAACAATCAAACAGCGATTTGTTTTTTGTACAGATTTCAATACCGCTTCTTTATCCCAAGGCATAATTGAGCGAAGATCTAAGATATCGGCAGAAACATCCATTTCATCTACAGCTATTTCTACTTGCTCACACATGGCTCCCCACGTTACCACAGTAAGGTCTTCACCTTCCTGCAATTTATTCGCTTTTCCGATAGGTACTACAAATTCATCACCTGGATAAGGTTGTCGAGCATATTTGGCGTCCAGCAAATTGCGATGTTCAAAAAAGATCGTAGGATTATTACTTCGCATGGCTGATCGCAGAAGCCCTACAGCATCTTGTGCATTACTGGGCATTACAATTTCCCATCCCACGGCATGAGCAAAGAAAACCTCGTTGCTGAGACTGTGCCATGGGTCACCGCATTTGGCAAAACCACCGGGCATACGTACAACAATAGGTGCTGCAAACTGGTTGGCCGTACGCCATCTAATAGTCCCACAATTATTAAGCTGTTCGGTAGCAGGATCGGCATATTTTCGAAATTGTATCTCTGCAACGGGCATCAATCCCGAATAGGCCAAACCTACTGAACGTCCGATAATTCCCTCTTCAGAAAGACTGGTATCAAATACGCGAGATTCACCATGTTTTGTTTGCAATCCCATCGTAGCAGCGTGAACGCCACCCTTGGCCCCCACATCTTCGCCAAAAACCATCAGCTTGGGATTGGTTTCAAGCTCATATTCCAGCGTCTTACGAATGGCCTCAACAATATTGATGCGTTGTTTACCAGAACTGGGCGTTTCTGAACTTTCAGGAAACGTGTGATCTGAGGGAGCCAGTCCACCAATAAGTTGTTTATCGATATTGCCATCCTCATCCACCTCTGCAAAAGCATAACGCTCTGTTTCATTCGGATCTGGTTCTGACCGTGACAATGCAGCTTCAGCAGCTTCTTCAATATCTGCCTGCGACTGCTTTTCCATCTCATCCCAGTCCCCATCAGCAAGATAATCGGGCACTAAAAAGGTTTTAAGGTGATTTAGTGGGTCGTTTTGTTGCTCTTCTTCAATCAATGCTTCGGATTTGTAGGCCTGGTTATCCTGATACGAGTGACCATTCAATCGAGGCATCGTTAGATGGATAAGCGCCGGTCCCTTTCGATCACGAACATAGTTGACGGATTGATTAATGAGATCAGCGGATTCTACCGGATCGGTTCCATCTCCATCAAAAATCCTGATATTTTTAAAGGAATACAGATTCTTAGCAATATTACCGCCCGGAGTTTGAAATTCCCCGGGAACTGAAATCCCATAACCGTTGTCTTCAATATAAAATAGTATGGGTAAATCCTGGGTTGTAGCAATAGATAAAGCCGACCAAAATCCATTGGTAGCTACTGAACCTTCTCCGCCCAATACAACAGAAATTGCACGTTCATACTCTTTATTATCAAGCTGATTTTGATGATACTGTATACCCTGGGCCCAGCCAATAGCGGGTGTGTATTGCGATCCCACATCTCCGGCCATGGGCAACACCGTTGGTCCATTGAGACCAGGTTTATTACACACCACACCGATGTCTCGGCCATCGCTGTACCCACCCGACTTACCCATGGGGGCGGCCATCGCATCTTCCAAACTTAGTCCCAAAGAAAGCATAAATGGACGTGAGCGATAATAGGCACTACCAGCATCATGTTTATGCGTGAGCTGTGAGCCCAATAAAATTTGCCCGAGTTCGTGTCCACGAGCCGAAAACTGATACAACACATCTTTGTTGGGGACAAGCTCATTTTCCTCTTTATCATCCATAGCCCGAGAAGTTAACATCAGCCTGGCCAGCCAATTCCAATCAATGGTTGATACGACTTCGGGCATTTCTTTCTGTTGCTCTTTGTTAGTGGGCATATCTGTAATATTTCTTATCAGCTAATTTAAATTTCTATATGTTCATCACCTTTTTAAAACTACGCTCAAAATGCTTCATCTCCTTTTTACGCCCAATTGTAATTCGCACGCAATTTGGTAATCCAAAAGCATTAATTCGGCGCAAAATTACGCCCTCTTCGAGCATCTCCTGTGTAAAATTAATAGCCTGTTGCTCATCAGCCAAGATCATCATTACCGAATTAGAGATGGAAGGAATGTAATTAACATTATGTTTTTCAAAAAATTGATAAAGTCTATTTTTACCTTCCTCAACAATATCCTTCGTCTTTTTCAGAAACTCTTGATCACCCAATGCTGCCAAAGCTGCAGCCTGTGCCGGTGTAGTAGGTTCAAAAGTAAGTTTCGTTTTCATCATTTCACTAATGATCTCTTCAGAAGCAATGGCATACCCAATCCTAAATCCTGCTAATCCGTAGGCTTTTGAGAAGGTACGGAGTGTAATCACGTTATCGTAATTGTAGTCCAACGAATGGGGGTAATCCGCAACTTCTTTCGCATATTCAAAATAAGCCTCATCCATTATCACCAGTACATCGCGCGGCACTTTTCGCATAAAACGCTCAAACTCAGAATCGGTTATGTACGTACCAGTAGGATTATTAGGATTGGCGATATAAATCATCTTGGTTCGATCGGATATCTGCTCTGCCATCGCATCCAGATCGAAACGATAATCATCAGTTACGGGTACTTTGTTGATCGAAACTCCCCGGATATTTGCCTGCACGAAAAAACCAACAAAGGTAGCATCAGCGGTAATAGCTTCTTCATGGTTCAAGAAAAATGTACGGCACAGATTTGCTATAACGCTTTCTGATCCCGCAGCAATCATAATATTTTCTGGCCTCACATTATTTTGCTGGGCCAGTACCTCACGGAGCTGCCTGGAAATCGGGTCCGGATAATCTTGGATTTCCTGTATCGCCTTAACAACTTCGTGCTTTACATTGGAGCTGCAACCCAGCCTATTCTCATTAGAAGCCAGCTTGGATATCTGTGACGGCTGATACTCTTTTTCAACTTCTGCAATAGTTTTTCCTGCTACATAAGGAGATAGATCTCGAATATTAACTGGCACTAAAGGGCGCTCACTTGAATCAGCCATAACTATCAAAATTGAGACTAAAATTATTACTTCAACTTCGGTTTATACACATAATTTTCGGCTATAAATATGAATAAATTAGGTCACTTTAACAACGAAAGGAGATCAAAACTTTTTAAAATAGATCAACGTTGTAAGGTCTAATTTGGATTTGTACATTCATTTAAAAATTAAACTATTTTTATGTCAAAAGTTGCTGTTGTTACTGGAGCAAGTCGAGGAATTGGAAAAGAAATTTGTGAAGAATTTGCTGACCTGGGACATCATGCCATAGCTGTCGCCCGATCGGAGCGACCATTAAGCAAACTGGCTAGTTCAAGTCCCAACATCACTGCAATACCTACTGATCTTACCGATCAAAAGGATATGAACAAACTAATTAAACTGCTTCAAAATGATTTTAACGATGTTGACATCCTTATCAACAACGCAGGAGCATTAATTAATAAATCCTTTGAAGAACTTACCTTGGAAGATTGGCGATCACAACTTGAAAGCAATTTGATTAGTGCAGTGCATATCACTCAAAAGATGCTAACTTTATTTAGCAACGATGCTCATATCGTAAATATTAGCAGCATGGGCGGATTTCAAGGCAGTGCTAAATTTCCTGGTCTTGCAGCCTATAGCGTGTCAAAAGGAGCGTTAAGTATTTTAACCGAATGTCTATCTGTTGAATTCTCAGACAAAAACATCAAAGCCAATGCCTTGTGTCTCGGAGCCGTACAAACGGAAATGTTTGAGGAAGCTTTTCCCGGTATGGAAGCACCGGTAAATGTAAAAGAGATGGGGAACTATATTGCCAATTTTGCCTTAGATGGATCTACTTTTTTCAATGGTAAAATTCTTCCCGTAGCACTTGAAGATCCCGAATAATAGCAAATGGGATTCTTAGCTGATATTTTCTACATTAACGCTGTAATTTTAATTACATAGCAATCAAGGGTCGTGAAAAAACATTTCATCCTATTATTCGTCATTATTTTTGGCATCACATTATTTCAAAACAAAGTTCAAGCTCAGTCCATAAAATTATTAGGTAGCAGTACATTGAACGGAGCTATGAATGGCGTACTGCTTGGAGGTGCTACAATGGCACTCCAGAATTCCAATGATTACCGACCGGTTGAAGTAGGTCTAGGTGCAGGAACGCTATACGGTATTGGAATGGGCGCCTATGACATGTCCCAAATTAACAAAGGTGGGCAATTCTATATTTCAGGTACCTTTAATGATGGGACCAACCGATCAATCTTGGTTTTACTTGATACTATATACGGGGCGGCTGGAGGAATGGTAATTGGAACTTCTATTACCCTCATTGCGCAAGAGCGCGTTGAAAAAGGCTTACAATACGGAGCTGGTGCTGGCGCTTGGCTCGGTATGGGCTTTGGTCTGATTGACGCTTTCACACTTGCTGAAAAACCCGCAAATCTACAGGCTTCTGATATTTCTCAGTCACAACAACGTGTTGGTGGTCTACTTACTTACAGTAATACTAACCAATCGATACAAGTTGGAATGATTAATCCTGAATTTATCGAACAGAAACACCTTTCAAGCAAACATTACAGCACCAGCTACAAAGCCTCTTTAAATGTTGTTGAATTGAAGGTCAACCTGTAATTAACCTTCCTCAATTTCTCCATCATAATCTTCGGGCGTATCAAACTGTGCTCCCTCCTCGGGATCTTTAGCTAAAGCCAAATAACGAATAAGCTCTTTTACAGTGTTTGAATGCCCAGAGAGCGAAGGATGTAATCCATCACTTAAATAATTCCATGCTGCAGGGCCTGGCTCTTCCTCCTCCTGATCTTCTACACTGTCATCTTTATCCTTCATCCTTTCACCGAGAGGGTCCACGATATAGCCCTTTTTACCGGTCAATATTTCCCGATATTGACTTAAATCTTCTTCAAAAAGATCAAAATGAAAGAGTCGCATCTGCTGTTGCATTTCAGTAATCACTGGTGGTGGGGAAACCCAAATTAGCGGATTATCCGTCACTTCGCTGATCACAGTTTCAATCGTATTCAGGTTTTCCCAGTAATCAGCAAGTGATACTAATGTACGATCCGGTGATACGTGCAAGCGCTGTGCATCAAACGTTCCCAACGCCACAATTACCCAGTCAGGATCATGGTCTAGCACATCTCGATTTAATCGTTTCAGTGCATCCGTTGAAGTATCATAAGAAACTCCGCTGTTTACGAAGGTTAAGTCGGCATCCTCAAGCCCAATTTCGAGCACATATTGAAAAATATTGAACCAGCTTTGCAGATCATCCGTGAGAGAATCTCCAATTGCAACAATGGTATCTCCTTCCTCAAAAGGTAGTTCATGAATCCATTCAGAAACTTCTCCATCTTCCAACAACTCAATTGCAGCTTCCTTTGCATTAGAGGCGAAACGCTCACGGATCTCCTTAAATTCATCTTTATCTAATCCCATCAATCCTGCCATGGCTTCTTCATTTTCAATACCTGGAAGAAGTGGGTAGCGCTTTTCCAAATTTAAAAACTGCAAAAGATAATTTTCTAGAACTTCTTTCTCTTCTTTATTTGCCTTGTGTTCACTCATAAATAATTCGTTGTATCAAAAAATTATTTTTCTAATTCTCTAACAGATTCTGAACTAGTTCTGGTGTTCCTTTTGCTGCACGCTCCTGAACATGTTCCCACCCCTCAAACGTTCGAAGTTCCGGTATGGCCGGATCAATAATATATTTG
>JBEPWP010000038.1:0-12028 GCA_041642355.1 Fodinibius sp.
GATATAGCAACAAAAATGTATTGGAAATTAATCTGATTATAGCCCTGATGACGATCGGCAATTACACTAATTATCTGGCTGATATATGCTCGTATGAGGCTTTTACCCCAAAAGCTACGTTCGAATTGGTCTAAAAT
This sequence comes from Fodinibius sp., assembly GCA_041642355.1. Taxonomy (GTDB): domain Bacteria; phylum Bacteroidota; class Rhodothermia; order Balneolales; family Balneolaceae; genus Fodinibius. Next base: position 138 of record JBEPWP010000038.1, read on the forward strand.
TAGTGTACTTGATTTATATCAAGGGTATTACCTATCAAATATCAATGCAATATCGTGACAATTCGAATAGGTTAATGGGTGAAATACAGTTAACCAAATAAATGAGGTGACATTATGATTGCCACTGAAGAAAGAGTAAAAGAGACAAAAGTTAATATTGGAATAAGTCCCGAAAATCGAGAAGCGATTGCAAATGTACTATCCAAAGTATTGGCCGATACGTATGTATTGTATTTAAAAACGCAGAACTATCACTGGAATGTGACTGGTAAACTATTTCATCCTCTGCATGAACAGTTTGAGGAGCAGTATAACGAATTGTCTGCAGCTGTCGATGAAATTGCCGAGCGAATACGGGCGCTGGGTTTTAGCGCCCCCGGAACGTTTAGGAAATACCTCGAGCTGACTTCCATCGAAGAAGATCTTGATCAGCCTAATGCCATGGAAATGGTCAGACGGCTTGCCCTCGATAATGAACAAATGTTGAGTACGGTACGAAAAGCACTAAAACCAGCAAAAATAGCTGAAGATGAGGCGACGATTGATCTTCTTACGCAGCGACTAAAAACTCATTCTAAAACAGCATGGATGCTGCGAAGTCACTTGGAGTAAGTTTTAAGAAAATTTATCTCAAGAGTGTTTCTTAACAGATATCAATGAAATGCTATCATGTGCCAAGTAGATTAATAAGTGAAACAACGAGAAACAAGTAAATCCCTAAAAGCGTTAAAGCTATTAAAAGTTGGAGGTTATTATGAGTAAACGAATTGGATTTGTTGGATTAGGAACCATGAGTTTGCCCATGACAATAAATTTAAAAAAGCCGGTTTTGAGGACATCGGTTTCGGCAGCTAACATGCTTTACGTGCTTACATATAAGCAGGTGATTTGGATATAAAACGACGCAGATAAATTTAACATAAAAAATATAGACCCATGGATGTTAAAACAGCTTTATTAAATGAACAGGAAGGCAAATTTCAATTTGAAAATATTTCGCTGGATGGACCCAAGTCCGGTGAAGTGCTGGTAAAAATCGTGGCCTCCGGTGTATGTCACACCGATGCCGTGGCCCGTGATTTGGGACTTTCGCCCTTTCCAGTAGTGCTGGGGCATGAAGGATCAGGTATTGTGGAAGAGGTAGGTGCAAATGTCACGACCCTTGAAAAGGATGATCAGGTGGTGATATCCTATGCTTCATGTGGACATTGCGAAAATTGCCGGACGGCACATCCCTCCACCTGTTATAATTTTAACGATTTGAATTTCGGTGGTAAAATGTCGGACGGTACACATCGTTTGCATGATGACGGAGAGGAAGTATCCACTTTTTTTGGTCAGTCCTCATTTGCTACTTATTCTGTCGCCGACGAGCGAAATGTTATAAAGGTGGACGACGAAGTCGATATTTCACTTATGGGTCCGCTGGGTTGTGGTATTCTTACCGGGAGCGGCACGGTGCTCTCTAAGCTGAAGCCGGAATTTGGCTCGTCTATTGCCATTTTCGGTTCAGGGGCCGTTGGGTTGAGCGCTGTAATGGCTGCAAAGATTACAGGCTGCAAAGATATTATTGCCGTGGATATCCATGAAAACCGATTACAGTTGGCTAAAGAACTGGGTGCTACTCACGTTTTCAATAGCAAGGAGGTGGATGTGGTTGAAGAAATCAAAGAGTTAACCGGACCGGGGCTGCATTACGCCATAGAAACCACCGGGGTATCCGAAGTAGTCAAGCAGTCGGTTCAAGCTTTGCGTCCGCTCGGCACCTGTGCCATCGTGGGCGTTACCGGAGAGGTTACCTTTAACATTCAGGAAGAAATCATGGCAGAAGGCAAGGAGCTTGTTGGCGTGATTGAAGGTGATTCTGTGCCCCAGATAATGATTCCCAAGTTGGTAGATTACTATAAGAGAGGACAGTTTCCGTTCGACAAGCTGGTTGAATTTTATGACTTCGAGGATATCGACCAGGCTTTTGAAGATTCCAAAACCGGAAAAACCATCAAGCCGATTCTTAGAATAGCCTAAAATTAAAGCACTTGGCCTGGTTCTTATATCCGAACATTAAAAGCCTGTGGGTTAACACTCACAGGCTTTTTTCTGTTGATATATGTTAAGGGATTTTTTTAGCAAATATCAATGAACTTTTGGCGTCAAAAGAGCACCTTAAAAGTAACACAAAAAGGTAAACTCTAATAAACAGAGGTGAATATTATGAAATTATTGGAAAACAAAGTGGCATTGGTAACAGGTGCCGCTTCAGGAATCGGAAAAGAAACTGCTCTGCTGTTTGCCAAAGAAGGGGCAAAAGTGGTAGTCTCGGATATTGATTCCGATGACGGCCGGAAGGTAGTAGAACAGATCAAAAAAAATGGTGGAGAAGCTTCCTTTTTTAAAACTGACGTTTCAAAACCCGAAGAACAGGAGGCTTTAGTTGATGCAGTCAAAGAGAAATATGAAGCGCTTCATATTGCATTTAACAATGCCGGAATTGTAGGACCAGTTGGCCCTGTCGCCGACATACCGATCGAAGAATGGGATAACGTGATCAGTGTTAATCTTTCAGCTGTTTTCTACGGCATGCACTACCAGATACCGGCTATCATTGAATCAGGTGGCGGAAATATTGTTAATACCGCTTCCATCATGGGGCAGGTAGCTGCTGCAAATCAGTCAGGATACAATACTGCAAAACACGGTGTGGTCGGACTTACCAAATCAGCCGCTCTTGAGTATTCCGACAAAAAGGTTCGCATCAATGCCGTTGGTCCGGGATATATCGATACGCCGTTACTGGACTTTCTGGATGAGCAACAAAAACAGCATCTAGTAGATCTGCATCCAATCGGCCGGTTGGGCAAAGCCGAAGAGATAGCAGAGGTGGTACTGTGGCTGGCCTCCGATAAATCCTCATTCGTTACTGGCAGCTACTATCCAGTTGACGGCGGTTACTTGGCGCAGTAGTACTTTTTAACACAATTGCCTTCGTCTTCTTGGCTATCCGCAAGGGGGGGGCAAATTTAAAATGCGGATTGTTCGTATCAATTGAAGAGAAGATAGAATTAATGGAGTAATATTATGGATAAGGAAATTGTAATTATTGGCGGCGGATTTGCCGGTGTAAACCTGGCAAAACAACTTTCAAATAAGAAAGGCTTTCACATTACGCTGGTAGATAAAAACAACTACAATTATTTCCCTCCACTGCTGTATCAGGTAGCAACTGGTATGCTTGAGGTTTCAAGCATTAGTACTCCTTTCCGTACTATTTTTAAAGACGTTGATAACGTCAGTTTTAGGATGGGAGAGCTACAAAAGGTTGAGCCGGAACCCAACAAGGTGCAGCTTTCTACTGGTGAATTGCAGTATAATGCGCTCGTTATTGCTACAGGGACCAAAAGCAACTATTTCGGGATGGAGAACATAAAGAAAAATGCCCGGCCGATGAAAACCATTGATGATGCGGTAAGGATGCGAAACTACCTGTTGCAAAAAGCCGAAGAGGCTACCTATACCAATGATCAGGAAAAGAAAGAAGGGCTTCGAAATATTGTGATTTCTGGGGCTGGCCCTACGGGCGTAGAGGTCGCGGGTATGCTGGCTGAAATGCGCAACAATATGCTGGAGAAGATCTATCCTGAACTTTCCGGCAGTGAGTTGGAAATCTATCTGGTTGATGCAGCCCCCACAGTGCTACCTCCCATGCGTGAAAAGTCCCAAAATTATGCCTATAAAGCACTTACAGAGATGGGCGTCCGCGTGCAGCTCGAAAAAATGGTCGAAGATTACAAGGAGGATACCGTTTATTTTAAAGATGGTGATACCATTCAGACCGAAACCCTGATCTGGACGGCAGGTGTTACGGCACGCGTGTTCGAAGGGATCCCTGAAGAGAGCTATGGCAGAGGAAACCGTCTACTGGTGAATGAATATAACAAGGTACAGGGTACCGAAAATATTTTTGCTATTGGAGACGCCGCCTTGCAGAAAACCGACGAAAATTTCCCCGAAGGACATCCTCAACTGGCCAATGTAGCCATGCAGCAGGGAAAGCATCTGGCCAAAAATGTAATTGCCATGGACTCGGGGCGGGATCTAACGCCATTCAGCTATTATGATAAAGGATCGATGGCCATTATTGGGAGGAGTAAAGCAACCGCCGACTTGACGACCCCTTCCAAAACGGTGACCAGCTGGTTGGCTTGGGCGATGTGGCTGTTTGTCCACCTTTTCCAGTTGATCAACTATCGTAATCGCGTTAAAACAATGTGGAACTGGACCACTTCCTATTTTACTCAGGATCAGTCGCTGGGCATGATAATTCGTCCATCGGAGCGAATGGGTGCAGAAACTTCAGAAAGAAGGAACGAATAGTCCGGTTTATGAGAGCAACTTTTTTAGAATGAAATTTTGGAAGAATGAATATTGCAACTTACCGATGTCTATATTGGAAAGCTAAGCAGATGAGTGAGAAGGTAGGAATTTTGTACAGAATTGTCGGCCGTTGGGAAGATGTGCAGAGTTCTGCTATCGAAATCTGAAAATGAAGGGTAGAAATAAGGCTGGTTTAAGGAAACAAAAAAGCCGCTAACTCTTAGCGAGAAAGCGGCTTATCGTTTTGCGATCCGGACGAGACTCGAACTCGCGACCTCCTGCGTGACAGGCAGGCGTTCTAACCAACTGAACTACCGGACCAAATGAGAGCCCAAATATAATGACCTTTTACCTCATATGTCAAACAAAATTTACGCTAATTTAGATCTTTTGATTCACAAAGGGATTTTATTACCATAGAGATAAATTAAGCCCAATTCATTTTATGTACCAGCCCACATTTGTTGAGGTTTCCCACGAGATTAGTGTCGAGGTAAAGCCTGTTTATTTGGAAGAAGAATCAAGCCCTGTTGTTAATAAACATGTATTTGCATACTTCGTTACAATTCGTAATATGAGTGATTTGCCGGTATGTTTGTTGCGAAGACACTGGGAGATTAAAGACTCCGGTGGTCGGGATCATGAAGTTGATGGAGCAGGCGTAATTGGGCTCCAACCAACTATTAAACCGAATGGAGCACATGAGTATAACAGCTTTTGTGTGCTAAAGTCATATCGTGGAAGCATGTGTGGGTATTACACAATGGAACGTCATGATGGGAAATTGATAAAAGTGCGGATACCTAAATTTTTGTTGATATCACATCTTTTAAATTAACAAAAAAAGGAGGACCGCAAGTATCAGTTACGGCCCTCCGTCGGGATGGTGATGGGATGTATTAGGGATACATCATATCTAACTATTTAATTCCTTTTCTATTGCCCTAATAATTTCATCACTCTGTGGTTTAACGTCACTTCGATAGCGATGAACTAGATTTCCGTTCTTGTTGATCAAAAACTTTTCAAAATTCCACTTTATTTCACCGGTAAAACCAGGATTATCTGCCGTTGTTAAATATGAGAACAAAGGATGTTGATCGTCGCCTTTAACCGATACCTTTGAAAACATCGGAAAGCTTACATCATAATTCACTTTACAAAACTGTTTTATCTCTTCGTCCGTTCCCGGTTCTTGCCCGCCAAAATTATTGGCGGGAAAACCCAACACCACAAGATCCTCATCACTATATTTTTCATATAATGCCTGTAGTCCTTCATATTGTGGAGTATACCCACACTCCGAGGCAGTGTTAACGATCAATAAAACCTTGCCTTTATATTTATTTAGCGATGTTTCTTTTCCGTCAATGTTTGTAGTTTTGAACTCGTAAACGGAATCTGTAGTTGTATCAGCAGTGCTTAGTGACATAGATAAAAGTATTATTAAGAGTCCTACGGTTTTCATAGATTTTATACCTTATTTAATGGATCATATATATGAAATGTAAAGTTACCACAAAGAATTCCAAGGTACTTGAAAAAAAGTTTAAAATCTTTGCTATCCTCTTTACTGGTGTGCTGGTATTAACCGGTGGGTGGGTAAATCAGCTACATGCGCAAATGTTTTCGGTGGGTGACGCCGACTCCAGATATGATACTCCTCTCTCAGAGATTTATATCGGATTAGAGTCGATGGAAGCTACATACAAAGGCGAAGAGAATGTTGGTAGGCGAAGAGCAGGAGCATTTGAATATTCCGGTCCAGTAATAAAACTGGGATATAATACTACAGATCTTGATCTATATCTTTCAACTGGGGGTAAAATTACCGGTGTTGATGAAACGTCTTATTTTCATACAGGTGGTAATTTTGATTTTAGAATAAATCTATATCGCAATCAACTATTACTCCTGCAAATACCGTTTCGGTTATCATCTCGATACACTAACATTACAAATAACCAAGTGAGTAACATTCAGTCGGTAAGTAGGTTTCAATATGGTATGATTTCTGGTGGTTTGGGGGTCCGTGGTGAATTACGTCCCACGAAAAAAATACGTGCAAAATTTGGGGCAATTCCGGGATATGGGTTTTCCTTTGCAACAGGCGGATTTTTTGGAGGATCGATTGGTGTAGTAGATATTTTTGGAAAGCTTTATTTTGATCGACTGTACAACGATTTAGGGTTATCAATTGGTTATAAATATGATTTTCGGAGCTATGATGTTGAGGATGATATTTATGATTACGATTTAAGTGGACACAGTATTGAAATAGGAGTAACATTTTAGTCTAATGAAAACCGAAAAGCTGCTATTAGAACTTGAAGACCTCATAGAGCAACTGGGTTATACTATCCGAAAAGAAAAGGGGACATTCCGAGGAGATTCTTGTGTTATGGAGGGGCAAAAGTTGGTAGTGCTCAATAAAAAGAAACCTGAACAGCAGCAGGTGGGATTATTAGCCCGTGTATTGAAAGGTAAAGATGAAGAGCTCAAAGATATCTACATCAAGCCGGTTTTGCGTCAACATCTTGAAGAACTATGGGAACGGTTTGATAAGTTCAAGGACAGTGAAATTGAAGAAATGGATATCGATATTTAGACAATGAAGTTAACGTTTTTAGGTACAGGAACTTCGATGGGCGTCCCTACCGCCGGTGGATTTGGTAAAGAACAAATTGATGGTGATCCTCGAAATATTCGCTGGCGCTGTTCGGCATGGATACAAACCGAAGAATCATCTATTGTAATTGATACCGGACCGGAGTTTCGCTTGCAAACTATTCGGGCCGGCCTTTCAGAAATTGATCTGGTGCTGATTACGCATGAGCATATGGATCATATTGCGGGGCTTGATGACTTGCGCCCATTCTGTTATAAGCAGGAGCAACAAATACCGGTGTATGGCAGTGCTACATGTTTAGATGCCATTCGTCGCCGCTTTGAGTACATGTTTGGTCCTAATCGATATCCGGGAGCAACAGATATTGATTTGCAAGAGATTAGTAATACTATAACCTTCCAAGATTTGGAGATTACTCCGCTGCCAGCTACTCATGGTAAAGTTACGGTATTGGGGTATCGCGTAAATGATGTCTCTTATATTACGGATGTCAAGAAATTGCACGAGTTATCGAAAGAACGTATTCGGGGTTCAAAAGTGATGGTGTTGGATGGACTGCGATGGAAGCCGGAACACCCCACCCACATGACTATTCCCGAGGCAGTAAAGGTCGCAAATGAGTTAGATATTCCGCAGACCTATCTGTGTCACATGAATTCATATGTGAATCACGAAGAATCCAACAAACGGTTACCTGACCACGTGCGACTTGCTTACGATCAACTTACGTTAACGATAGAATAGTAGTTGGGTCGCGATAGAATTATAAAAAACGTCCAGTCTTACACAAATCGTTTAAGTTCTTCATCTTTCCGGAGCTTGTTTACCACTTTCTTTACGCCTTGTGAACTATCAAGATCACAGACTAAAATGGCGTCATCTGTTTCAACAACAGCGAGGTTTTCGACGCCAACAAGGGCAATCATTTTACCACTTTCACTTTGAATGAGGTTATTCCTGGCATCAGCGGTAGCAGCAGTATCGGTCTGTATTACGTTGCCATCCTCATCTTTAGATCGCAAATCATAAACGGCCCGCCAGCTTCCTACGTCATTCCATTCAAACGAGCCGGGCACAACAAACACATTATTGGCCTGCTCCATAATCCCATAGTCGATTGAAATAGAAGTGCTTCCGTAATAAAATTCATCAACAGCCTCTTTTTGATTATCTGTTCCAACGGCAGGCTTCAGCTTTTCCACTTCATTAAAAATAGTAGGCAGATGTTGTTTGAATTTCTCCAGTATAGTGGATGCTTTCCATATAAACATCCCGCTGTTCCATAAAAAGTTTCCCGAAGTAATAAATTCTTTAGCGGTTTCGAGATCGGGCTTTTCACGAAATTGGTTCACTTTTTTTATTTCATGACCGTCGTAAGATTCAGACGAGCCTTTATCAAACTCGATATATCCGTAGCCTGTTTCAGGATGATCGGGGTTAATACCAATCGTAACTAGGGCGCCTGATTCCTGTGCTTTAGCTTCAGCTGCTTCTAAAATAGATAAAAATCTTTCAGGCTTGCCAATCAAATGGTCTGCTGGCAGCACAACCATGGTCCCCTCAGGATCTTTTTCTTTGATAAGGGTAGCAGCTGCTGCAACACAGGGAGCCGTGTTTTTCCCAATCGGTTCGCCCACAATATTGTTAGCCGGCACCTCGGGAAGCTGCTTTTGAACCAAGTCCACGTATTTGTCATTGGTAATAACCCAAACACGATCGGCAGAAACCAACGGTTTTATACGGTCTACTGTATCCTGCAGCATGGTGCGATCACCAAAGATATTTAAAAATTGTTTGGGATGGGCTTCGGTACTTTGCGGCCAGAATCGAGTGCCTGATCCTCCGGCCATTATTACAGCGTGTAACATAAATATATATGGGTGTTAGAGTTGATGAATTTGGTAGGGGAAGGTATTGAAAATCACGGCAAGTTTGAAGAAAATTTGCGTGCCTAAGCAACTATTAAACGGTGACGATATACTCTTCGTCGAGGTGGTGTTTATTAATGAGGTAAATAATTTCTCGGGCAGATTCTGCAAAGGCTGTGCCTGGATAGTGTTCTACAATTTTCTCAGCAGTAAAAATAGCCTCAAGGTATTGTTTGTTTACAACTTTTATACGGGCTTTTTGCAGGATTGGTATCGCCTCATGCGTTCCGCAGGCGGTGATAAGTCCGGTAATAAGAAATAGGATGGTGGTTTCAGAATCATTCATCGGCATTGTTGTTGGTTGGCTCAGGTTTCGTGGATCTACGATCTACTTTGCTAAGCGTAAAACTAAATGAAGAGCTAACGTTGGGAATGCTTTCAACAAACAGCTCTTCATCGTGGGCCTGTATAATGTGCTTTACGATGGCCAATCCCAAACCGGTACCTTCTCCGGCTTCTCGGGTCCGGGATTTATCTACCCGAAAAAAACGTTCGGTAACTCGTTCAATATGCTGTTGACTAATCCCGATGCCAGTATCTTTTACATATACTAAAACACGATTTTTATCTTCTGACCATGGCTTAACCCCCACCGTAACCTTGCCGCCTTTAACATTGTATTTAATGGCATTGTCAACCAGGTTTATCAGGACTTGCTTAATTTGGCTGCGGTCGGCACTGACGTGGTAATCATATGGAATGTCCGTTTTAAGTAACACGTTAGCTTCTTCAGCTTTGTAAAGCAGGTTTTCTACCACTTCCAAAATTACTTCTTTGAGATTGATGTCTTGGATATCAGACTTTAGTTCTCCTGTCTCAAGTTTCGAAATATCCATCAGATCTTTGGTAAGATAAATGAGACGATTAACGTTCCGCATAGCTTTTTCAAGGAACTTGCGGTTTACTGCTTCATCATCAATGGCACCATTTAGTAGCGTTTCAATAAATCCCTGAATGGCAAAAATCGGTGTTTTAAGTTCGTGAGAAATATCACCGATAAATTCTTTTCGATAATTTTCAATTTTATTGAGACGCTGTATTTCTTGCTCTACATTTTTACTGGCTTGTATCGATTGTTTGATAAGGTTATCAAGCTCATCGCGACTTTTAGACTTAAAATCTTCGTAATCCTGAAACCGTTTTTTGAGGATGTTCTTGTTGATTTTTTTGAGGGTCTTAAGCCGAGATAAATGCTGATTGTATATAACCACGTAAACGATAATTCCTGAAAGCAGGAACAGCCCTCCACCGAAAAGGAATGAGGTATCTGTGGAAATATTCAACCCAAACCGGGCATATGCCCCAACCCCAATGCCAATGACTAGTGCCGAGTAAAAGGCACTTCGAAAGGCAAATCGTGAGAATATTTGAAAAGGGTTATTGCTCATTCTTTAAACTTGTAACCGACTCCTTTAACGGTTTCTATATATTCACTGCCAATCTTTTCACGAATTTTACGAACGTGAACGTCCACCGTGCGGTCAACGACATAGACATTGTTACCCCAGACTTGATCGAGCAAGGTTTGTCGATCCATAACCTTGCCTTTACGACTGGCTAAAAAGTAAAGTAGTTCAAACTCTTTACGCGGCATCTGGAACTCTTGGTCACCCTTAGTGACAATATAGCGGTCTTTGTCAATAACAATATCATGAACCTCAATTTTGTCTGTCAGTTGATGGGTTTCCTCGAATCGACGCAAGACTGCTTTAATACGGGAAAGTAATTTTTTGGTGCTGATCGGTTTGGTGATGTAATCATCGCCCCCTTTGTCGAGCCCTTTAATCTCCGTCTTTTCATCACCGCGGGCAGTTAGAAAAATGATTGGAATATGTTTTAGATTTTTGTCGGCGCGCATCTGTTCAACAACTTCCATTCCGTCCATTTTGGGCATCATGATATCGAGAAGAACAAGGTTGGGGCGATGTTTATGGGCCATTTCCATCCCTTCTTTGCCATCTTTAGCCTTTAAAACATCAAACCCTTCTTGTTGAAGATTATATTCTATTAAATCGAGAAGATCTTGTTCGTCGTCGACTACTAAAATGGTTTGTTTGTCAGACACGGCTTAAAAATTAATTGCGGTATAAAATTAAGGTAAGCAAAACATTGCTTTTATATTAAGAAGCAATAGTACAAAGCAATACCCGCAATAGAAACAGCTTGCCTGTTAAATAATTGTTATGATATTTGGAATATTGACTATTACTATGATTTCAGGGTAACGAATTTATGGGAAATTATTTTCTTAGTTTTACTAATGGAGTTGGCAATGTTGTTGAACTCATAGATCTATCGGAGGCATAAGTTTAGTTATTAGAATAAATGAAATTATTATGAAGATACTAATCGTTGGCGCAGGTCAGGTAGGTATGAGTGTAATGGAAGATCTCAGTGAAGATCATGAGATCTCAATGGTTGATAAAAATGCCAGTAGCCTGGATCGCATCCCCTTTGAAGTTGATGTGACTGCTGGAAATGGACTTGAGGAAGAGGTATTGAAATCGGCGGGAATAGAAGAAGCTGATATTGTAATATCAACGACATCCGAAGACCATACCAATGTTCTTATTGGCAGTATGACTAAACTTCTCACGGATTGTTTTACAATTGCTCGTGTTTCTGATCCTTCGTTTGCAAACATTTGGGATACAAGGGAGGGTGCGTTTGGCATTGATGCTATGATTGATCGATCAAATTTAACAGCAAAGCAAATTACAGAGCTACTCTGGTTTCAATCTACCCGGCAAGAATCGATTAACGAAGAAAGGTATTGCCAGGGGAAAGTTAAAATGTCAGAATTTAAGTTAGAGAGTGGAAGTGATCTGGTTGGAAAAAAAATTGAGCAATCTAATGAGTATCCGAATATTAATATCGCCGGTATTTTTCGTGATAATGATTTTATACTTGTTCAAAAAGATACTGCTTTTGAGGAGGGGGATCGTATTACCGTATTTGGTTCT
>JBEPWP010000039.1:0-11987 GCA_041642355.1 Fodinibius sp.
TGGCGTTCGAACCTCCACTCCAAACTATAAACCCATATTAGGTGTACATCCAGCCTATTCCAACCTCCATGTGTTTTCTGGCCTCGGATCTAAAGGACTGCTATACGGCAAATTTCTTGCAGATCACTATGTTAATCATCTTACTACCGGAAAATCATTATATCCAGAAATAGATATTAACAGGTATACACTAACTAAGTAGTTTATCTGATATTAAAATCGGATCACTAAACCACTCCAAGCACCGCCAATACCGGATCCCCTGTTTTCAGAATTGGGTACGGTCAATCCGGCAACAGTAAATTCAAAATTACGTAGTTCGATACCTGTGCCGAAAGTAATACTCGACGAAGTTAATCCCCCGGTTCTAAAACCTGCTCTTATGGGAATAAGATTAAACAATTTGTATTCAGCACCTAATCCCAAAGCTAGACGTGGACTATTCATACCCGTCTCGTATAATCCTTTCTGAAGGTCAAAAGCAAATCCCAACTTTCCGGCTTGTAACTGTGCCCCAAGATTAAGTTTTGTAGGAAGTTTTTCCGTAATATCCTTGTTTTTCGCTGGAGCATAATTCTGATAGATTTCCTGCCTTACACTGTCAGCAAAATTATCAGACAACCCATTTTCTATATCAATACCATCCCAGGTAAATGTTTCATCAGCGGTAAAGTTTCCAGTATTTTTATCATATGTGATAGTTCCAATATCCGTTATCGAAAAACCAACTCGTAATTTCTTCTCTCCTTCAATCCACGAAAAAGCCCTACTAAGAGGTCCGGCCAAATTCATTTCTACCGTTCCACCTAAATCAATCCCAAAACCTGAACCTTGAGTATCGGTAAAACTTGCTACATCAGGATCTACAAAATCACCAATTTCACCATTAAAATTAGGGTCTTGTCGGGCTTGGTAGTAATCTTCGAATTGAGAAGTTAACTCTCCCACAGAGCTAAAATTATACGAAAAATTATGAATCACCTCATTTTCTGTAACTTGCAGGGTAGAGTTGAAATCAATATTAGAAGTATGATGCGGGATCAGATATTTTGGTGCAACGCCCGCAAAAATTTTCACATTATTACCAATGCCCAAAAGCGAAGGTAGCTTTAACAGCTCATAGGAAAATCCTGCTGAAAGTTCACTAAATGCTACTCCACTACTGCTAAAATTAACCGGTTGTGGTTCAGAAAATCGATCTTGATTAATACCTGTAAGTAATATTTCAGAAAATCCTCGATTGGTGGACCCTGTAAATAGTGCTCGATTTCTAAAAGCAAGACTAAAGGCCATTTTTTCTCCCCGCCAGGATGCGGCAATAGGTATAGCATCTATCTCTATCCCCATGACTCTGCTATTTCCCATTGACAATCCAAACCACTCATCAACTGCTTCTTGCCCTACCGCATCTCCAGAGGTAAAATGCCTATTATAAACTGATATATTCATCAACGGACCTCCTGCAGTAACTGACAGCCCCCCTAGTAATCCTATTGATGTAGAAGGTTTGGAATCAGCGTTAAGCAAAAGATTAGCGGGATTCACAAAGTTTGCATGGTATGTATCTAGATATGCAGTTCCAGATCCTCCGAGACCTAAACTTTTGGCCGAGTAATGTCCCGACTGTGCCTGAGCTAATTTAGCCCAACTAATAATGAATCCTACCGCCAAAATAATTAAAGCTATTTGTTTGAAAAACTTCATGATACTTATCCCTTTCCCCTTTAATTAATTGTTGAGGTTATACCAGTCTTCACCTTAACCTTAAAAGTCACGGCATCGTCCCCTCTTATACTTACGGTCTTTTGCTGAGCTGTATCAAATGAGATATCTAAAACCATGACGCGAGTGCGATACAAGTCATTCATTTCACTCTCCGAAAAGCTTATTTCATATTCTTTTTGAGCCGGCTCCATTGCATAACCATCTTGATTAGTAGGTACTCCCTCTACCAAAATATCACTTTTCATCGTAACTGTATCTTCCTCAGCATCCAACATAATTACATCCAACCTTAGATCAAGAGGTAATCCGTTTGAGTAATTAATAGTAATGGTAGCATCAGATAGTTTTCTATCTTCATCTTCTTCGGGCAAATCACTTAAATCTGTATTCAGCGTATCTTTATAAGTAGCATTTTTAGCTGATAAACTGAAAGGTATTTCAACACCTAAAGAAGGGTTAAAAATGACCGGGTTGACTATCTTTCCATTTTCTTGTTTTTCATTAACCTTAGCTATGCCAACAAAGCGAATATTAGTAGGTAAATTGCTGATAAAAGAAGAGACATTGGTATTAGTTGCATCAAATATATTATGACCCGATTCTCCTTTAATAGGATCAGGGTTTGCAGCTGTTTCCAAATCAAATTTGATAACCTGATTCTCATCAGGTGTTTGACCATTAACCTTTAACTCTGATGGGATTTCCGCATCTTGAACTTCATGCTCAGAACCATTTATTCCTTTCAGGAACTTAGTGTTACCATTGTTATCAGTACCAACAATAACGGCATAAATAGTAGTTTGGACCCCAAGATTCGTTTCATAAAACATATTTAATACAGGGTTCTCGAACTTAATATTTGAAACCCGATCTGAAATTTCATCAATGCCATTCAGCTCTGTTTGCTCAGCCTCATCGTCATTGAAAACATCTATATTTTCTTCCACATCGTTGGTTTTATCTTCGTTGAGCAGTATTTTCTTGGGAACTACGTATCCTTCAGCCTTACTTATGGACAAATCTTCAAATCCTATTTGGGTTGTAATGTCCCCACCCTGCTGTGTAGAGCTAGTCGTTTTTATCTTTATTTCATAATCAATCTCATTATCTATTCCTGCGTAAATACGATGCTCTACTAAATCAAGAGTGTTAGAAATACTTTCATTTGGTGAAAGATTATCAACAGTAAAAACTAAAGAAGACTCACTCGGAGTTTGAATCTCTGGAAAAGTAATTTCCAAAGATATCGAGACATCAGTACTGTTAGTTACATCTATTGTTAACTCTCCTTTATTCATTTCAATAAAATGATTGGAATCTCGAAATTTAAAACTGTTATTATCAACAGTTGAACTCCAATTCTCAGTAACTGTTTGGGACCCTGTTGCTGGGGGGATAGTTAATTTAATATTCTCTATCATTGGTACTGCTACATCTGGAATTGCATCATTAAGATCTCCCCAAAAGACTTCTTCTTCATTTACTAACCGAACAGGTCCATCACTATCTGTAGCAAACAGGTTAATAAACTCTTCCGAAGTAGTATCGACTAACGCCTCATCAACACCCAGAAACGGATATGTCTTTTCCATCGTTAATGGTATTTCAAACTTATTTTCTATTTGAAAATCGGGCGACTCGGGGCGTTCACACGACCAAATAGAAAATAGAAATAATAAAATAAGTGCTATGGAGTACGAGTTATTCATCTTTCCTAACCCTCTGTTTATGCATGATATTTATCGAAAAAAACCTATACGAATTGAGAAAAGGAGCTCTTAACCAAGAGATTATTAGCTTTAATCTTTTATGAGAATAAAAACGACGCTAATCCCCAAACCCAATATCATTCTTGATGTTTAACACTCTTGATAATTCTCTTACAAGAAAAAACTTTAGGATTAAAACACAAAATTTGATTTCACTGAAATAAATTTGCTGATTAACCCAGAAAGTTAAAATAGGTCGCAGCTTGTTTCTCAGTAAATAAAAAAGGCTTTGCAGAATAAGCCTTTTCAAGCCTTTTCAACAAAGCCTTATAATTGAGCGGAGAGGGAGGGATTCGAACCCTCGGTACGCGCTAGACGCACACACGCTTTCCAAGCGTGCGCCTTCGACCGCTCGGCCACCTCTCCAATAAAGAGTCGCAAATATAGGTTAATTTCTATCTGATTTCAATATTAAAATCCATATGTAAATATTTGTCTGGAGTATGCCTTTACAGGTCTTCCATTGTTTCGTGCAGGACGGAATTTCCATTGTAAAGCAGCAGTTAACGTTGCTTCCGTTAAACCATAGTCAATACGGTCCATCGTTCTTTTTTCGCCAGACTCCTGATCATATAACACCACTTTACTAACATTTGCCTCTTCAACTTTACCATCTGTATCAACTAACATATTTACCCAAACCTCTGCCTTAACATCTCGTTTCTTAGCTGCATCGGGTACTGTTGCCTCTACAATATGAATAACCTGAGGCGCAACCTGTGGACTGGATACTGGCTCATCAGAATCTCCATCGCTGCCAATCATCTCTACCGAAAGTGAGTCAGAATATTCGCTGACATTTAAATTATCCAACTCATTAAGATCTTCTTCTAATATTTCATCTGTTGGCTCAGGTGGTGGTATTTGAGGTTTAGGCGGTGGTGGCGGGTTGTTTTGCTGTTCCGTGCGAACGACATCTTTAATAGCAATTGCATCATCCGAAAAATCAACGTTATTAATGTTAGATGTCGTATCTTTTACAGGCCAAAAGTTAAAAACAGCGATAGTTAAAAATTCAATAATCACTATTGAAACCATGATGCGAATACGATATCCATACTCACTGTCCTCAATATATTCTTTAAAATCAGACAAATTATTTGCGGATATCTTGGGAAGTGTGTGGGTTTATTTTATCAACGGAGAAAATATGTTGGACCATTCATTGATTATAAGATATTAACTATTTCTAGAATTTTATTAGCTAAAATTAGAACTCAGTTATTTCGATCTTACTTCATTTAGTACTTTTCGAATAAATCCATTGTGGGCCTTTAACTTATTTTGAGCCTCATTTTTACTTAATCCCCCCAAAGCCATTACCAACGCCGTTTTAACATGCCCATCTGAATCTTCAAGCAATTGATCTGTTTCTTTGTAATCCAGATCTGTGAACATCATGAGAATCCTTTTTGAACGCTCATGTAACTTTTCATTAGAAAGCTGCAGGTCCACCATGACATTTTCATAAACCTTTCCACAACGGATATTTGCTCCTGTTGTTATCATATTCAATACCATTTTTTGAGCCGTAGCACTTTTCATACGTGTACTCCCCATTACTACCTCGGGGCCAACAGTAACATCAATCAAAATATCGACATCAACACTAATTTGTTTAGCCGGTACTGTTGTCACAAGAATAGATGTACATCCAACTTGCTGGGCAAATTTTAATCCCCCAACTACATACGGCGTACGTCCACTAGCCGCTAAACCACAAACAACATCTTTAGGCTTCAAATCTATTTTCTCCAGTGCATTACGTCCATTTTCCTCAAAATCTTCCGCTCCCTCCTTGGCTTGGAATACAGCTTCTTTTCCACCGGCAATAAGTCCTATCACCTGCTCTGGGTTAGATCCGAAGGTAGGCGGACATTCGGAAGCATCCAAAATACCCAACCTTCCACTGGTTCCTGCTCCCATGTAAATTAGACGTCCACTACTATCAAAGGCTTCTTTGACAGCATCAATAGCTTTAGCAACCTGCGGCAATTTTTGCTCAACAGCATCAGCAACTTTTTTGTCTTCCTGATTAATGATTTGCGCAATTTCTAAGGAATCGGCAACATCAATTTCTATACTATTGGGATTTCGCTGCTCGGTATCAAGATCTTTAAGTTGGTGAAATAACTGTTCTTTATCTGTATTCACGGAAAATGTAATATTGAATTATGGTATTGAAACAAGTGAGGGTAATTCGAAATAATAACAACAAAAAGCAAAATCTATCACACAGGAAGCCCTTCCAAATCAAAACGTATTAAACACATTTACCAATATTTTAAGGCTGAGTATTGTAGATAGAAAGAATTCAAAAATTTAAATACATTGAACAGCAATCAATCCTATTGTAAATGCGCAACCAATATAATCTAACTAATTCTATTATTGCTGCATTAAGAATTAGCTAACAACTATAGACAAGTTAACTAATCCTTTAGTGGTGAATAAAAATAAAAGAAGCAGAATCCCATTTAATGATTTATTTATATCCGACTATTCTTTACATCAGCTACTGATAACAGGAGCAATGAATAATCATTCAAGGTTGAGTATTACTAAATAAAAAAGCTGGCAAAGGTACCATCGCCAGCTCATCAAGTTTAGTAAGTACTTTTATTATTTATTCTTATTGCGGTGTTTCCACCAATCGGAATAGGTTCCATTGGAAGATCCATTTTTAAGTTTTTGCTCCTCTTCCTGACCACTATCCTCCATCTTAAGCAATGCTGCTGCCAGGGCTTTTATGTTACTACCATCAGTAACTTCAGCATCAAGCTTTTCCTTGCTAAAATGATCAGGTACAAAGTGCGTATCGTAATTGCCTGAAGTGAATGATTTATGCTTTAGCACATACTTGCAAAAGGGAATAGTTGTTCTACATCCAGCAATCTCATATTCATCTAATGCACGAAGCATACGCTTAATAGCATGAGCCCGATCCGTTCCGTAAGTACAAAGCTTCGAAATCATGGGATCGTAATTAATAGTCACCTTCTGTCCTTCCTCTACCCCGGAATCTACACGCACTCCATTACCTGATGGGATTCTATGCTTGCTTAATGTACCGGTGCTAGGCAAAAAGTTATCGCGTGGATCTTCGGCATAAATGCGACATTCAACGGCATGACCTTTCATCTGAATATCATCCTGTGTTACAGGCAATTCTTTTCCTTCAGCTACCAGGATCTGTAATTCAACCAAGTCTAATCCAGTGATTAATTCCGTTACCGGATGTTCTACCTGCAGGCGCGTATTCATTTCGAGAAAATAGAAATTGCGCTCTGCATCTACCAAAAATTCGATGGTTCCTGCTCCTACATAATCCACAGCTTCAGCGGCAGCAATTGCTGCTTCAGCCATCTCTGAGCGCAGTTCAGATGTTAAAATAGAACACGGTGCTTCTTCAATAACTTTTTGATGGCGACGCTGAATTGAACACTCCCGATCAAATACATGAAGCGTATTTCCATGTTCGTCAGCAATAATTTGAAACTCAACATGCCGGGGCTCAACCAAATACTTTTCAATATAAACACGATCATCTCCAAAGGCATTGCGAGCTTCCGATTTTGCTGCTTTAATACCGGAACGAAATTCATCCTTATTATTAACAATTCGCATACCCTTTCCGCCCCCACCGGCCGCCGCTTTAACTAATACGGGATAACCAATTTCGTCAGCAATCTTTTCGGCTTCTTCAACATTTTCTAGCTCTTTTTTTGTCCCGGGTGGGAACGGCACGTTAGCTTTACCCATAATTTCTCTGGCAGCAGTTTTATCCCCCATAAGACGTATAGCCTTTGCCTTGGGACCAATAAAAATAATCCCTTCCGCTTCGCACCGTTCGGAAAAATCTCCATTCTCGCTTAAAAAACCATAGCCTGGATGAATAGCATCGGCCCCAGTATCTTTGGCTGCCTGAATAATTTTATCAATCACCAGGTAACTTTCTGAAGATGAAGCCGGTCCTATATGCACTGACTCGTCAGCTTGTAACACATGTGGAGCATCAGCATCAGGCGTAGAATACACCGCTACTGTTTGCTTCCCCAACTCTTTGCAGGTTCGAATTACACGTAGAGCAATTTCGCCGCGGTTTGCGACCAATATCTTATTAATTTCTGGCATAATTGTTTTTAAATGATATGCGTTTTTAACATTTGTGGCCATAAATCCCATTCATCACCGCCATCAGACCAAATATCTAAGTGATGATCTAAAAATTTCATTCGCATTACATTGTCCATCCGTACAGCATCGTCAATTCGTTTGTCCTCTTCAAAGCTTACCAACCTAAAATCAATATCCTGGACCTTGTCGAGTAGTGATTTTTTGTTCAGGTTAGGGACAAAGTCCATGGGATTGTTGTAATAAACATCGTCATCATAATAATCATCCATATACGGCCTAATATCATAAATGCCGCTCATCCCAATCGCCTTTCCAAATACTTCCGGATATTTGAGAGCGGTTGTAATAGCGTGATATCCCCCAAAATCAACGCCAGAAATAATTATAAAGCTAATATGGTTGCGGTCCTGTATAAAGGGCACAACCTCTTCAACAATATATGCTTCGTACTGTTGCTGACGTGTCAATCGTTGTTCAGGAGAAGCATTCTCATTTAGAATGGCCTCATTATCGATTGAAGCCAATACAAATAACTGGTTGAACCCATTTTTCAATTGATATGAGATGGCATCGGTCATTCCAAACTCTTCCCATTGTCCACAAGTAGCTCCTCTTGTCGGAATCCCTATTATCGGCGTTCCAGACTCTCCATAAACGGCCATCTCCATATCCTTTCCTAGACTGGGACTCCGCCATTTCTTGATTTTAGCTTCCATTCGTCTCCATTTTGATTAGATCTGCAATAAAAATTTGAATGGAATATAACAGTTCAGATTGATTAGTGTAAACGCAGATCTTACCTATTCTGATCTTGAATTAGGACTGTGCTACTTTCATCTGATAATAGGCTTTGGGAAGGATATAAAACTTTTCTGTAGCATTCAGATAGGCCCGTTTATCAAACACGTTATAATTATTTTCCTCAATTTTATTAAGTATGCGACCGTAATTTTGACGGGCCAGATACACCGGCAAGCGACTATCACTACTCAGTAATTGAATTCCCTTGTCGGACCGCTGATAATATCTGCGTGTTCGTTGAATTTGAAAGTCCAATAGATCAATAACATTTTCTGTCAATTTGTGCTGAAAAAGCTCTCTTTCAGTAACATCAAACCGATTCAAATCTTCTTGTGGAAGGTAAATTCGATTGCGTTGCAAATCTTCACCAACATCCCGCAAAATATTGGTAAGCTGCATTGCAATCCCCAAATCTACCGCGTAACCCAGGGCTTCCTGAGATTGATATCCAAACACTTGGCTTGTCATCAATCCCACAATAGAGGCCACTTTAAATGAATAGTCGTACAACTCGTCAAAGGTTTCGTATCTATTCTTGAAGAGATCCATACAAACACCTTCCATAAGCTCAAAAGGCATTTCTATAGGAATATGATAGCGTCGTAGCACATCCGAAAATGCTATAAGAATATCGTTATCGTGAGACTGACCGTTATAGGTATCTCTCAGTTTCTGCTTCCAAGATTCTAGTTTTAAGCAAATATCCGCTTCCGTTAGTTCCTGCTTTTCTAACAAATCTTCTGCTTCATCCACCAAATCATCGATATAACGACACAAGCTGTAGATGGCAAAAATACCACGTTGTTTATGATTAGGTAAAAATCGGGTAGCCATATAAAAGGTCTTGGCATGGTGACGAGTTATAGCCCGACACTGTGCATAAGCCTCTTTAAGACGCTCGTCATTTAATTCTTCAATAACCGAACGGTGAAACGCAGTACGCTGATAAATAGGCTTAAAAAGCGCGTATGGTATCCGGAAAAGATCTGTCATTTATGCGGATTTTTTATATTTGTACAATATTCTAAATGTAATACCATTGCAATAACGTTCCTGTCCTCTTTTAAAATGCCAGTTATTAAAATGATCTAATAATTACATTTCTATTCTTGATAAGTTTTTATGATTTTCAATCGAGCTAAACACTTTAAAAAATCAAAAATATTGTGACTTCATCATCACTCGATTCCAACGCACTTCAAAACTGCATCACTAAAACTGAGGTTCCGAGCTATCCCAATCCCTATCGTGGTAAAGTGCGTGATGTATACAATCTTGAAGACAATAAACTTGGAATTGTAGCCAGTGACCGCATTTCGGCTTTTGACCACATCATGAAACAGGCGATTCCTTACAAGGGACAAGTTCTAAATTCGTTAGCGGCTTTTGCGTTTGACAAGGTAGATGATATTGTAAACACACATATCATTGATGTACCTCACCCTAACGTAACAATAGCCAAAAAATGTAAACCTATTCCCATTGAAGTTGTTATTCGAGCTTGCCTGACGGGACATGCAGCACGGGTTTACAAATCAGGAAAACGAACGCTTTGTGGCGTAGTATTGCCCGATGGAATGGTGGAAAACCAAAAATTTGAGGAACCGATTCTTACACCTGCAACAAAAGCTAAAGAAGGTCATGATGAGGATATATCCGAACAAAAAATTTTAGACAAAAATATTGTTGATGCCGATATATGGGAGGAAGTTCGAGAGAAAGCTTTTAAAATTTTCGAGCGGGGACAACAAATAGCCCGTGAGCAGGGACTTATCCTCGTAGATACCAAGTACGAATTTGGATTATATAATGGAGAGGTTACACTGATTGACGAAGTGCATACTGCAGATTCTTCGCGGTATTTTTATGCGGATGGGTTTGAAAAACGACTCAAAAAGGGTGAGCCACAGAAACAGCTTTCTAAGGAGTTTTTGCGGGAATGGTTGATGGATCACAATTTCCAAGGTAAAGAGGGGCAAACACTTCCTGATCTTCCTGATAAGTTTCGTATCAAAGTATATGATCGTTATACCGAGCTATTCGGAAAGCTTACTGGCAAATCATTTGAGCCTACGCCCATTAATATGGAGTCATTCAATGCTGAGCTAAAGGAGATTTTTGATCAATATTCCTAATATATGGGTCAAATATAAATATCCTCTCTTCGAGAGAAGGTATTTATTGAAACAAAGTATACGCCGTTTTAAAGTCCTTCCGGAGTGAAACTGTAAATCCTGAAAAAAAGTTCAGGATGATAATTTTGATTAAGCAGTAACCGAGGGTATATCAATGTGATTGGCCAGACGAGCCAAAGCTTTTTTACCTTTCATTGCTTTGCTAGCAAATACTCTTTCTTCTTTATTACGGGACAAATATTCCTCAAAAGACCGTTGCTCTGCCCTGTTTAGGTTTCCGTCTAAATAATCAGTTAAAAAGTCAGTGAGTATGCTGTCACTGTCAAATGCTGTAGGTTTCATAGTAAAGAGGGTAATAGATTATATACAAGTTCAAGTACCTTATCTATTACCCTCTAACTGGATTATGCAGAAATTGTTTCGGGATAGACGTAATTTTCTAAAAGATCCTGTAATTGAGCACGTCCACGGTTAATACGCGACTTAACGGTGCCCATCGGCAGATCTGCTATCTCCGATATTTCTTCATATGACAACTGTTGGATGTCACGCAATACAACTACTTCTCGGAAATCGTCACTAAGCTCTTCTAAGGCTTTTTCTAACTGATCCATACACATCTTCTCGTGCAGTGAATCATCCGGTAAAATTCCAGAATCCTCTAATTTCATAGGACGATCTTCGGAATCATCGGGATCTTTGTGGATAGTTACTTTAGTCATCCGTTTTTTCTTTTTATACAAGCTCTTAGCAAGATTTATGGCGATCGTGTACATCCACGTAGAAAATTTTGCTATGCGTTCGTAGGAATGACGACTGCGAAATACGCGAAAAAAAGTTTCCTGAACTAAGTCTTCACAATCCTGATGGTCGTGTGTATAACGATACAAGAAATTATGAAGGCGATCTTGATACCGATCCACCAATATATTAAAAGCTTCTTCGTATCCTGATTGAAATTTTTCCATCAGATCTTCATCCGACATCTTGTGCAATTCGGCTTTGGAAACAGCTTGCATATTGACCCCTTGTTTGATTGCAGTTAATAATAGCAGGGATCATCAGGTTTCCGCTAAGCGGAATAATAAATAAAGTACTAACCGATGATCCGTTTGATCATCAGGAGAAGTATTGTCGAGGGGTCCATCTTGGTAAAGCCTTTCGAAGCCCTATCAGCATCCAGAAGTGCTTCAAATATTCTTGGCATATCGGACAGTTTAAAAGCTGAAGCGTCTTTCCAAAGCTTGTTGAAGTACCAACTGTTGTTGATACCTAAGGTATTTTGAACTTGTTTTTTGGAATTACCCTGTCCAGCTAAACGCCGAATTTGCCAGATGTTTGAAAACACATTGTAAAAGAACCCCACGGAACGAATAATTTCTCCCGTGTTCGCTTTAGAGTGTTGCAACATCTGTTCCGC
>JBEPWP010000040.1:0-11737 GCA_041642355.1 Fodinibius sp.
GAGGTGAATAAGGCCGGTATTACAAATATTCTGGGTGAAGACGGTACAACCAACGTGCATGGTGAATCGGTAAAAAAGCTGGATTTGTTTGCCGACAAGCAGCTGATTTCTGCTTTAAGTCGATCCGAGATTACGTGTATGGTTATCTCGGAGGAAAATGACGGGATTGTTGAACTAGATAATGAAGGCGGTAAATATATTGTTTATTTGGATCCGCTGGATGGATCCTCAAATATTGATGTCAACGTTTCTATTGGGAGTATTTTTTCAATTTATATGCGCGAAAAGCCTGCTTCTGATCCATTGAGCAAAGAAGATGCTTTGCAGGCTGGTACCAAACAGGTGGCGGCAGGCTATGTATTGTATGGATCAAGTACGTTAATGGCTTATACGACAGGGTTGGGGGTTTCGGTATTTACGCTGGATCCGAGTATCGGAGAATTTATATTGTCAGAGGAAGATGTAAAAATACCGGATCATGGAACTATCTATAGTGTTAATGAGGGTAGCTATCACTCTTGGGATGAAGGTCTTAAACAATATGTCAAATATTGCCAGGTAGAAGATCCCGAATCTAATCGTCCGTATAAAGCGCGTTATATTGGTTCTATGGTAGCTGATGTACATCGTACGCTCATTACGGGAGGTATTTTTATCTATCCTAACAGCAGTCAGTATCCAAATGGAAAGTTGCGGCTGATGTATGAATGCAATCCATTAAGTTTTGTAATTGAGCAGGCTGGGGGAATGGCTATCGACTGTAAGGGACGGATTTTAGAAATTGAGCCTGAAGCTATTCACCAGCGCACTCCTATTTTTATTGGATCAAAACAGAATGTCCTTAAAGTGAAGGAATTTTTGGATAAGTATAAAGAGCAGGCAATTAAAGCATAAATATTATTCCTTCTATTTATGCTAGGCAGGATAAGCCGTCTTAGTTATTTTAATAGGAAAGAGACTGATGTTTCAAAAACACATCGCTTATTGGGTTTTATGGTTACTGTTCTTGGGTTTATCCAGTTGCCAGAATGCAACCGGTCCTAATATCCAAAAAGAAATAAAACATGTTTCAGTAACGAGTTCTGAAGTCTTTAACTTTCAAACCGGTATATCTGGTGATGAAGAGTTGGCTGAAATTATCCAGCAGCCAAAAAATTATTCAATAAGTTCTATTGTTCGAGATTCGACGACGAATTGGGAGGCAGTCTACCGGTATAAACCAGAGTCAACTTTTCAAGGCACAGTGTATGTTGAGCTTAAGCTTGGTAAAGGATACAATGGACAATCCGAGCCCAGAGATATTAAATTAATTAAGCTGAATATTAGCGTCAAATAAAAGACTAGTACAGCTAATTTTGCGATATTAATACACTCTGACAGATAGGATTACTTTAGAAGCTTACTTTTTCGCCCTCCTGTATGTCGTGTGCGATACAGAAGCCACCATTGGTTTCAATCACATATTTCGCTGGTTTTTCTGAAGCAAAACTCTTTTCGGAATAGGGTTTGGCATTATTATGAATACGCACAATTTCGAAATCTGCGTTGACAAAAATTATATCGAGTGACAGAGGAGTATTGGCCATCCAAAAGCTGCGGGGTTGGTTTTCATCAAAAATAAATAGCATTCCTTTATCTGAGGGTAGATTTCGCACATCCATCAAACCTTGGCTGCGTTTCTTATCGTTGTCAGCCAAGGCCACATCTATGGTCGTTAAGGTATCACCACTTGCATCCAAAAAAGAGACAGATCGTTCATACGTTAAAGTTCGACCTTCATTATTTGTTTTTTCTTTTGATTTCTCCTGTGCACAGCCAAAAAAGAAGATAGAAGATAGTAGAGTAACGAATAGTACAAATGAGATTCGCATTAGTAATAGTTTGCAGTATGGTTTCCGCTAAGGCTTAGTATACTGAAGTTTAATCATTGCTTTCAAAAAAAGTTGACAACTGCATCCCAATAGCTAATAAAATGGGAAAAGAGTTGGGGTAGTCAGTTGTTTTTTAGACGTAATAACGATATCTTTGATTGCTTAAAAGTGAGCACCGAGAGGTCCTCACTTTTTTTTGTACCTAAAATTAGGAAAACCGTGCCAAACGAAGTCATAAATACAATTTCAGAACTTGCAGAATCAGTATTGTCAACGACTGATTTCTTTCTCGTTGATGTCGAGATCAAAGGCGGTGATACGCCAGAAATATGGGTATCGATTGATGCCGTAGATCGAGGCGTGAATATGGATGAATGTGCAGAAGTTAGTAACGAGCTTGGTTTTTTGATGGATGCACACGATGTATTTTCTGGAAGGTATCGGATTAATGTTTCATCGCCGGGATTAAGTCGCCCGCTGGTAGATCGTCGTCAATATCCTAAAAATATTGGACGCAAAGCGAAGTTTACGTTTAAGGAAGACGGTGAAGATACCAATGTTGAAGGTGTGCTAAAAGATGTTGATGAGAACTATGTTATTGTTGGTTTGGATGATTCGACGAAGAAAATTTTATTTGACGACCTGGTTGAAACAAAAATAATTCCTTCATTTAAATAATTTTAAGCAGACAGGAGCTAACTGATGTCAAACGATATTTCAAAACAGATTATTCAATCTTTCGCAGAGATTGCCAAAGACAAAGATATTGATAAGGATTTACTTCTTTCTATTCTTGAAGATGTCTTTCGAACCATGATTCGTAAAAAGTATGGTTCTGATGATGCTTTTGAAGTTATTTTAAATGCCGATCGCGGTGAAGTGCAGATTCTTCACATTCGAGAAGTTGTGCCAGAAGAAGAGCTCACGGATGAAGTTCAGGAGATTACAATTGAAAATGCCCAGGAGCACGATCCTGATCTGGAACTTTATGATGAATTTGCCCAAGAACTTGATATCCGTGATTTCGGACGGCGCGCAGTAATGATGGCTCGACAACAGTTGGCTCAGCGTATTCGTGAGATTGAGAAGGATAACGTGTTTGAAGAATACTCCGATCGAGTTGGAGAAATCGTGTTGGGTGATGTTTATCAGATTCGTAATCACGAAATGCTGATTAATCACAATGGTGTTGAACTTATCTTACCCAAAGATGAACAAATATATAAAGATAAGTACCGCAAGGGGGACACCATTCGCGCAGTGGTAAAAGAAGTGAAACGTTATCACGGTAATCCATCTGTTATTATTTCGCGAACTTCTCCGCTATTTTTGGAGCGATTATTTGAGAATGAAATCCCCGAGGTATTTGACGGCATTATTGATCTTGTACGAATTGCTCGTGAGCCTGGTGATCGCTCAAAAGTAGCTGTTATTTCGCACGATGAACGCGTAGATCCTGTTGGGGCTTGTGTGGGCATGAAGGGAGTTCGAATTCATGCTATTGTACGTGAGCTTCAAAATGAAAATATTGATGTCATCAATTACACCGATGACAAACACGAATTTATTAAACGAGCGCTACAACCGGCAAAAGTTTTAAGTGTGGAGCTTAGCGATGACGGCGAACATGCCAAGGTGTTGGTTCCCGCTGATGAGGTATCAAAAGCCATTGGAAAGGGTGGGGTAAATATTCGACTGGCCTCAAAATTGACTAACTGCGAAATCGATGTCTATCGAGAAGTTGAAGAAGAGGATGATATTGATCTCGGGGAATTTGAAATTGATTTTGGTCCTGAAGTCATTGAAACGCTGCATGAGATTGGCTGCGATACAGCGCGACAGGTATTAGAACTGGATGAGGAAGAAATTGTACGGCGTACCGAAGGTAAGATTACCGAAGATGAAGCCGAGCGCATTATCGATATTATTGCGTATGAATTTGATGATGAAGAATAATTGAACTTACATTTCCAAGAATCCTGTTTTACCTTATACTAAAGGTTCTCGAATAGTGTAACAGATAATAACGAACGTACTTTTTCAGAAACAGATATATATGTCCAAGAAGACAAGAAGATTATTCAAAGTAGCATCCGAATTTAATGTTTCTACCTCCTCTATAGTAGATTCGTTGTCGGATGAGGGCTTTGAAATTGACAATAAACCAAATTCCAAAATTACGCCAGAAATGTACGAGGCGCTGGAAGAGGTTTATGGTGTTGATAAAGAAAAAAGTAAGCAGCACGCTAAGGCAAAAGAGGAATATGAGAATCGTCGCAGTCAGATTCGTGCTAGCCGAAATGAAAGTGTATCGGTAGAAGACTATCTGGAACCGCTCGAAGATGAGGAACTCCCAATTGAGCCTCAGGAAGGTGAAGAGATCGAAGGGCTTAAGCCCCAAGATGAGGAAGAATCTGATGAAGATGTTGTAAAACCTGAAGAAACTATAGAGGAAGAAACTGAAGAAACACCTGACGAAGAACCAGAAGAAGAGGAACAACAGGTTGAAAAATTAGATAAGGAGACTGATAAAGAGATAGAAGAGGGACAAGAGACAGTTGAAGCCCAAGCGGAAACAGAAGAAATAGAGGAAAGTGATGATATTGATGAAGAGGTTGAAGAACCTGAAGAAACTATAGAAGAAGAAACTGAAGAAGTCTCTGACGAAGAAGTTGATGAGGAAGAAGATACCTCGAAAGAGTCTGATGATAATGAATCTGATGATGAAGAGGACACATCATTAGAGGAAGATGAAGAAGATAAAGAGATTGAAGAAACTCAGGAAGAGGATGAAGAAGTTGAGGATGAAGATACTGACGATGATGAAGAGGACGAAGACCAAGATGACGAAGAAGAGGAGCGAGGTGTAATTCGAGGTCATGCGGGCCGATTAAAGGGTACTAAAGTTGTCGGAAAGGTCAAGATTGATGACAGTAAGCCCAAACGTCGAAAGAAACGTAAGCGCAAAAAAGATCGACGTGATGAAGATGAAGACGGATCAAAGACTAAATCGTCGAAGCGAGAGAAAAAGAAAAGTAAAAAGAAGAGCAAGAAGAAGCGTCGGAAACGTCGAGGTAGTCGCGTTGACGAGGAAGATGTAGAACAAAAAATGAAAGAGACACTGCGTAAGATGCAGTCGTCCGAAACGGTTGGTAGTAAACGCCAGAAGCGTCGTCGCAAGCGAAAAGAGGAACGCGAGGAAGAAGAACAGCTGCAGCAGGAGCTCGAGGAACTGGAAGAGCAGGTTATTGAGGCCACGGAATTTATTACGGTTAGTGATCTTGCTGAGTTGATGGATGTGAAGGCCAATGATGTAATTACCACTTGTATGGATCTGGGTATGATGGTTTCCATCAACCAGCGATTAGATGCCAGCACCATTGAGCTCGTTGCTGAAGAGTATGGTTATGAGGTTGAATTTATTGATGCCGATGATGCTATTGAGGAAATTGAACTTGAAGAGGACGATCCGGAAGACCTTGAACCGCGTGCTCCTATCATTACTGTGATGGGTCACGTTGATCACGGAAAAACCTCTCTGCTTGACTACATTCGTAAATCGCAGGTAGCAGAAGGAGAGGCTGGAGGTATTACCCAGCACGTTGGTGCTTATGAGGTTACTACTGATGATGGGCGACCGATAACTTTTCTTGATACACCTGGTCACGAAGCCTTTACGGCTATGCGTTCTCGTGGTGCACAGGCTACCGACATTGTAATACTTGTTGTTGCGGCTGATGATGCAGTAATGCCACAAACGATTGAGGCGATTAATCACGCAAAAGCGGCAGGCGTATCAATTATTGTTGCCATTAACAAGATGGATAAGCCCGGTGCCAATCCCGATAAAATAAAGCAACAGCTTGCCGAACATGATGTGATCGTTGAGGAATATGGTGGTACCAATCAGGTAGCTGAAGTGTCAGCAAAAACTGGTGATGGTATTCCCGATCTATTGGAAAAAGTTCTTATTGAAGCTGAATTGATGGAATTGAAAGCAAATCCCAATCGTAATGCGGATGGGGTTGTTCTTGAGGCTCGTGTCGACAAAGGAAAGGGTATTGTCTCAAATATACTGGTTCAGAATGGTACGCTCGAGGTTGGCGATCCATTCGTTGCCGGACCATGCTTTGGTCGTGTACGAGCGATGGAAGATGAGCACGGAGAACGAATTGAATCTGCAGGACCTTCTACGCCATTACAGCTTACTGGTTTTGATGATATCCCTCAAGCAGGCGACAAACTAGTTGCACTTGATGATGAGAAAAAGGCTAAAGAAATTGCTAATCAGCGACAACAAATTAGGCGTGAACAAGAGCTACGTCAATCTAAGCATATGAGTCTTGATGATCTCTCACGTCGTCTTGCACTGGGTGAGATTGAAGATCTTAATCTCATTATTAAAGCTGATGTGGATGGTTCTATTGAGGCACTTTCCGGAGCACTTCAGAAATTGAGCAACGAAGAAGTTTCTGTAAATGTTATTCATACAGGAGCTGGAGCTATTACGGAATCGGATGTACTGCTTGCTTCTGCATCAGAAGCGATTATTATTGGTTTCCAGGTCCGGCCTACGAACAATGCTCGTAAGGTTGCTGAGGAAGAGGAGATTGATATCCGACTGTTTAGCGTCATATATGATGCCGTTGAAGAAGTTAAAGATGCGATGGAGGGTATGCTTTCTCCTGAAATTAGTGAGCGTCTCTACGGAAATGCTGAGGTTCGAGAGATCTTTAAAGTTTCTAGCGTAGGTACCATTGCCGGTTGTTATGTGACAGACGGTAAAATTAATCGCAATAACCCGGTTCGGGTTGTTCGTGATGGCGTAGTTATCTATGATGGAGAAATTGACGCTCTCAAACGCTTTAAGGATGATGTTAAAGAGGTTAAAAGTGGGTACGAATGTGGTATCAGTATCGTGAATTATAATGATATCAAGGTTGGTGACGTTATTGAGAACTACGAAGTTGTTGAAGAACGTCGGAGTCTCGAAGATGTTAATAGTGACGACAACTAACCTGATTAATGCGTAAATTTATTCCTTAGTATGAGTATTCGTACCGAACGTTTAGGAGCCGTTATTAAACGAGATCTTGGCAAGATTATCCAAAAGAATTATCAGCAAAGCGGTTCTTTTATTACGGTTACAAAAGTGGATGTGACTCCCGATCTGCTTATTGCCAAAGTCTTGCTTAGTGTTTATGCTCCCGGTAAGGATGAAGATGCTATTTTTGCTTATTTGGAGGAGCAAAATGCGGCCATCCGTAAAGAATTAGCTCAAAAAATTCGTCATCAGGTACGACGTATTCCAGAGCTGCACTTCATCAACGATAAGACTGCAGAGCATGTAGAAAGGATGGAGAAGCTTTTCCAAAAGATACGCAAGGAACGTCAGCATCGGGATTCAAACACAGGTGATGAGGAGTAGAGCTGCAGATGGCGAAGGCTATTCCACTTGAAAAGTTACCGATCTTTTCGAAAAATAACTCTCCCAATCCCCATATAGATTATAACCAAGGCGCCGCTTTCTTAATTGATAAGCCTAAAGGGTGGAGTAGCTTCCAAGTTGTTAAGTTTTTACGCAAATGTACCAATATTCGGAAAATTGGTCATGCCGGCACGCTCGATCCAATGGCTACTGGCTTGCTTATTCTTTGTGTAGGTAAAGGAACGCGCACTGTTTCCGCTTTTCAGGAAGCTGATAAGAACTATGAGGCCGAAATCATTTTTGGTTCGACCACACCGAGTCTAGATGCAGAGACGACTCCCGATCGACGGGAACCATTTGACCATCTTACAGCACAAAGAATTGAGAAAACATTAAAGAATCACTTTTCTGGATTAATTGTGCAAATTCCACCCATGTATTCCGCATTAAAGCATAACGGAAAACCATTATATGAACTTGCTCGAAAGGGTAAGAAGGTAAAGCGAAAGCCCCGGCAGGTTATTATTGAAGAGACAAATATTTTGGAATGCAACTTGCCCAGACTCGAGTTATCTATAAAGTGTAGCAAAGGAACCTATATTCGCACGCTTGCCGATGATTTAGCTATTAAGTTGGATACAGTAGGACATTTAACAGGGCTCAAACGTAAGGCTATAGGAGATTTTAAAAACAAAGATGCATTGACTGTAAGCGAAATGGAACAGATTTTTTCTATTGATGATTATTCCTCACAAATAAAAACGCTGCAATAAGCGAAATATAATAACTGTTATGGCTCAACTTGTTTTTCTAAAAGATGTTAAGCGGCAAGAAAATACGGTACTAACAGTAGGTACGTTTGATGGAGTTCATGCCGGCCACCGTACTATTGTTGATAGGGTCGTCGAAAAGGCTAAGCAGCGGAATGCACGTAGTGTGTTAGTAACCTTTGATCCGCATCCGAGAAATATTATTAATCCTGGTAATGATGGTATAAAGTTATTGACAACACTTCAGGAGCGTTGTGAAATTCTTGAAGAGTTGGGTATTGATCGGATGATTGTGATTCCATTTGACCGGGATTTTTCCTTGTTGAGTTCGGAGGAATTTATTCGCGATATTATCCATAAAAAAATTGGAGTAAGTGAATTTGTGATTGGCTACGATCATCATTTCGGTCGTAATAGGGAGGGCACAATAGAAACGATTAAAAGACTCGGGAGTGACCTTAATTTTGATTCTTATGTTGTTTCAAAACATGAAATAGGAGAGTTAACTGTAAGTAGTACGGCTATCCGTAACGCAATTCGTAAAGAAGGAAATGTCGAGCAAGCTTCAGAATTTTTGCAACGCCCTTATCGACTTAACGGTACAGTAGTTCATGGTGATAAGCGTGGAAAAGAAATTGGGTTTCCGACGGCGAATATCAAACCTGAGCATTCCAACAAAATCATTCCTAAAGATGGAGTTTATGCAGTTAAGGTGCGAATCAATGGTGATTGGTTTAAGGGGATGATGAATATTGGAACTCGACCTACTTTTGATGGAACCCAAAAGGCATTGGAGGTACACTTGTTTGAGTTTGATAAAGACATTTATGGCAAAGAAATACAAGTTCGATTTTTTTACCGTATAAGGGATGAAAAAAAGTTTAGTGGAAAAGAAGAATTAGTTGAACAGCTCAATACTGATAAAAAGGAAACACAACAACTGCTTAGCAAGTATTAAAATATTGCAAAAAACGGTTTTATCGCTTATCTTTGCTTGCTAATATCAGAACGTTATTTAGTTGTAGAAAAGACAAAAAGAATTCAATTAACACATGGCGATAACAAAAGAGCGAAAAGAAGAACTTGTTAAGAAATATGGTGGATCAAAAGAAAATACAGGATCTACTGAGGCTCAGATTGCAATACTGACTGAGCGAATTGATGATCTTACTGATCATATTCAGGAAAATACACAAGATCACCACTCTAGAAGAGGTTTGTTAAAACTGGTAGGGAAGCGCCGCAAATTACTCGACTACCTTAAAGATAACGATATTGAAACATATCGAGAGCTTATCAGTGATTTAGGAATTCGCAAGTAATTTTTAAAGGCACGTATTTAAAGCGTGCCTTTTTGTATATCTGCTTAATTTATAGCATTCCCTCCCTAAAAATCATTACGCAAAGTTGATGATTCTATTGCCAATAACTTTGTAGCTTATTATAAATTCGAAAAAGAAGATTAGACAATAATGAAAGAAGATTTTAAAAGTGTAGAATTTGCACCGGGCAAAACATTATCTATTGAAACTGGTCGTATTGCAAAGCAGGCCGATGGTGCAGTTGTGGTTCGCATGGGTGATACCATGGTTTTATGTACAGCAGTAAGTTCAAAGGAACCTACGGATAAACCGTTCTTCCCATTAACTGTTGATCTGCGAGAAAGTTTTTCTGCCGGTGGTAAATTTCCCGGTGGTTTCATTAAGCGAGAAGGACGTCCTAATGATAAAGAAGTGCTTTCAAGTCGTTTAATTGATCGCAGCCTTCGACCGCTTTTTCCCGATGGATATAATTTTGACACTCAGATTGTTTGTAAAGTGCTTTCTTCGGATGGAGAGCACAACGGTGATGTGCTCGGTGGAGTAGGGGCTTCTGCTGCGCTGCATATTTCTGATGTACCCTTTGCTGGCCCTATTGCCGAAGTTCGTGTAGGTCGCGTTGAGGGCGAATTTATTATTAATCCTACCATTACTGAGATGAAAGACAGCGACATCGATATGATTATCGGTGGTACTGCAGAGAGCGTTATCATGATGGAGGGTGAGATGGAAGAAATTTCAGAGCAAGATATGCTCGAGGCTATAAAGGAAGCTCACAAATCTATCCAGAAGCTCTGTGAGTTTCAGGAAGAACTTCGCGAAGAATTCGGTAAAGAAAAGCGTGAATTTGAGCCCGAACCTGTTGATGAAGATCTTAAAAATAAGGTTCATGAACTAGCCGAAGAACGTATTCGAGAGCATGTGAATGTTGGTCTTGGTAAAGAGAAGTACAGCGAAGGCCTTCAGAAAATTAAAGACAGCGTAGTTGAAGAGCTTACGGAAACGGAAGAATACGCTGACGAAGGCGGCACGATCAAAGATATTCTCAGTAAGATAGAGAAGGAAGAGCTTCGCAATATGATTCTTGAGAAAAAGAAACGTATTGACGGACGTTCACCGGAAGATATCCGTGATATTTGGACACAGGTAGATTATTTGGCTCGTACACACGGATCAGCCATCTTTACCCGTGGCGAAACACAGGCACTTGTTTCTGTAACACTCGGTACACAAAAAGATGCACAGGCTGTTGATACTCTTCTGACCGAAGAGGACAAGAAATTCTTCCTCCATTACAACTTCCCCAACTTTAGTGTTGGTGAAGCTGGATTTATGCGAGGACCCGGTCGACGAGAAAAAGGGCACGGGCATTTGGCTGAAAGTGCAATCAGTAAATTAATGCCTTCTTTTGATGAGTTTGGTTATGTAATTCGCGTCATTTCGGATATCACAGAATCGAACGGATCTTCTTCCATGGCCTCTGTTTGCGGTGGATCAATGGCACTTATGGATGCGGGGGTTCCCCTTAAGAAGCCTGTTGCCGGAATTGCAATGGGAATGATTGTTGGTGAAGACAACGAAGTTGTTCTTTCGGATATCCGTGGTGAGGAAGACTTCATGGGTGACATGGACTTTAAAACAGCGGGTAGCCGAGATGGTATCACAGCTTGCCAGATGGATATGAAGGTAAGTGGAATTTCTTTTGAGAAGCTTGAAGAGGCACTTGAGCAAGCTCGAAAAGGGCGTCTTCACATTCTGGATAAAATGGAAGAAACCATTTCTGAGCCCAGAGAACAGATTTCTGAATTTGCTCCACAGTTTGTTAAGATGGAGATCGAAGCGGATGACATCGGTTCTGTTATTGGACCAGGAGGAAAAGTTATCCAAACTCTTCAAAAAGAAACCAATACTGAAATTTGGGTTGAAGAGGATGAAGAGCGCGGTAAAGGAAAAATTACTATCAGCGCTGATCAATTGTCGAATGCCGAGGAAGCGAAGAAACGTATTCAGGGTATTGTTGGTCACCTCGATGAGGGGGCGACCTACCAGGGTACGGTGAAAGCAATTAAAGATTATGGTGCTTTCGTTGAAATCGTGCCCGGTAAAGATGGATTGCTCCACGTCTCAGAAATTAATCACTCGCACGTTGACAATGTAAGTGATGTACTTTCTGTAGGTGATGAGCTCGAAGTGAAGCTGCTCAAAGTTGAGCATGGCGGAAAGCTTCGTCTCTCACGAAAGGCGTTGATTCCTAAGGACGGAGATGAAAACTAATCACCTCAGTTCTTTATAGATAAATTGTACATTTGCGCCATCTCGATTTTCGGGATGGCGTTTTGTTTTATTAGC
>JBEPWP010000041.1:0-11606 GCA_041642355.1 Fodinibius sp.
CATTATTTACAATAACAGAAAGTCGATTTCTGCAGCTATTTCTGATTCTGCGAACGGAAATAAAACTATTTTTGGGAAAATTATTCGATCCTCTTCCAAGCTTCCTAATACTTCTGAGTCGGTCTCCGAATCAGATCGGTTAGTTTATAGCAACCAAGAAGGGGAACAAGATTATATTGAAATCACTAATTGGGAATCTGCAAAAAAATAATCTCCCCACTATTCTTTCCGGGAAGGTTATTTTGTATCTTTAGGCTGATTCAAAGCCTATGAAAAAACTACTGCAATATATCCGCGAGCCCATTAACACCCTAACCCATGGGGTTGGAGCTCTTCTATCTGTTGTTGGATTGGCTGCTCTCATTTATGAAGCAGTTCAAAGCGGTTCTATTAGTCACCTTATTGCCTTTTCTATCTTTGGACTCAGCATGATTCTACTTTATACCGCCAGCTCGCTTTACCATGCACTGCCGGTGAAAGAAAAAACACTGGAGCTGCTTCGCAAGCTGGACCATAGTATGATTTACGTGCTTATTGCCGGCACCTATACGCCCATTTGCCTGCTTGTACTTGAAGGGGGGTGGAAATGGGGATTTTTTACAACCATCTGGAGCCTAGCTATCATCGGTATCATTAAAAAGTTTTTATGGATGAATGCACCGCGTTGGCTTTCAACTCTTTTTTATCTGGGAATGGGCTGGTTGGCCATTATTATTTTTCCCACCCTTATGGAAAAACTGCCGATGGCTTTCATGGTATGGATTGGCATTGGTGGAATGGCATACACGCTAGGTGCTGTTATCTACGGCATTAAAAAACCCAACCCTATTCCCAACTGGTTTGGCCACCACGAAATCTGGCACCTGTTTGTAATGGCTGGAACATTCTCCCACTTCTGGGCCATTTACTATTACCTTCCCGGTTATGGGGGGTAGAAACTTCCCCATATTGAACATCTAGTTACTATCACTTCGATTTGGGATAATCTATAGTCGTATTCTAAAAATTAACTGAACCACGTTATTCTATTTTTGCATTCATCCAAAAAGACTCACAGGGTTCTTCCCTCACTTATCGTGCAACATTGAGTCTCATCTAAAACGATTGTTGTTCATAGCCCTCAAACTTTGTTAGATTAGCTCATCAAATATCAAACTACAGCAAGCATGCATCCCAAATTACTTTCGGTTTTTGTTTTTCTGTTTGTCCTGCATGCATCCTGTTTCGCCCAATTCTATCCCACCCAGCATC
The DNA here is from genome assembly GCA_041642355.1 of Fodinibius sp. Taxonomy (GTDB): domain Bacteria; phylum Bacteroidota; class Rhodothermia; order Balneolales; family Balneolaceae; genus Fodinibius. The sequence goes on from JBEPWP010000041.1 coordinate 1,252, forward strand.
GACCTCCCAACCAAAACTGGCAACAACTAAAAACACCTCATTTCCAATTTATTTATGCCCAGAAAAATGAGTCGCAAGCCTTTGAGTTGGCACAAATGTTGGAATCACAATATCCTAGAGTGCAAGCTATTGTTGGTGGAGAGCTTGATAACTTCCCCATCATTTTAAATAACTATAACGACCGCTCCAACGGATTTGTGACCCCCTATAATTTCCGGTCAGAGATTGAACTTCCTCCCATTAAAGGCAAGTCACTAAATCCTCAAACCGGTAACTGGTTGGCTAACGTGGGCCCGCATGAGTTGGTTCACGCTCTGCAATTCAATAACCTGGGGGACTACAATATTCCGCGATTTGTCAGTCTCTTTTCTCCCGACTTGGCGCGGATGTTTCACTCCGCCATTCCGATGGGCATGCTCGAGGGTATCGCCGTTTATCATGAATCCGAACAGATTACCACTCACGGTGGCCGAGGCAATTATCCTGTTTTTACCAACCAATTTGATGCTACCTTCAACAGTAATCAACGCTGGTCAATGGGTCAGCTAATGCAAACATCCAGTTATACCCGGCCGTTTGGGCGACACTATATTGGGGGCTACGAATTTACCGATTGGCTACACTCTAAATATGGTGATAATATTACTCGCAATGCGCTCGATTTTTATATGGATTTTCCCTTCCTGAGCTACGGCGTTGCCTTGCGACATGCTACGGGGTTGTGGCCCGGACAACTTTATAACCGATTTGAAGATCACCACAAAAGCCAACTTACAGAGGAAAAATATGATTTCCGGTTTTTAGAATTGAACGTACCGTACGAAGGAGCAGAAATACGACGCCCGAAATGGCTTTCTGATTCCAAACTTATCTTTTACGGATCATTCTACAATGCCCGGCCTGGGTTTTATACCTACAACCTGACTACTAAAAAAATACACAGAATAATCACTACAAATTCAATTAGTGATTTTCAGTACGATCTCAACACCGATCGTTCTAGGATGATCTTTAGCTATTACAAAACTGATCCGCTATTCGACAACACAGCCAAAGCTAAATTGATGCAATACAATTTTAATACTCGGCAAAAAAAGCAGTTAACAAAAAACGAAAGATTGTATGCTCCGGCTTTTTATGGGGATGGGCTATTTGCCCTCAAATCACATCCGGCCAGGTCGAAGCTGATGGCGTTTAACAACTCTGACTATAGCGATGGGAGGGAGGTTTTTTCGGCACCAAATCACGAAATTAAATCTGTTACTGTTCATCCAGAACGCGGGCAACTGGCTATTGTATCCAACAAAAACGGCAGGCAAGCTCTTTGGATTACAGAACGGGATGAAATTTCTGACCAGCTAAAGGGAGAACCCGATGTGGCTTTTGAGAAAGGCTCTGTTTTTGATCCCGAATGGCATCCTGAAGATCTCAAATTACTGTTCAGTAGTGATTTCTCAGGCACGATGCAGCTTTACGAATATGATCTGTCAGAGCAGCAAATTTTGCAGGTAACAAATTCAAAATTCAACGCTTTTGAGGGGAGTTATAGCCCCGACGGCAATCGGATTGCTTTTATTCGTCAAGAGGTAAATGAACGCCTACCAACTATTATTGAGCGGTCGGCATTTTTAAATTCCCCAATTTCTCAAGATCCTTGGCAGAAGATAAAAAACCGAAATTTCGCAGCTACCGATATTATTGCTGATTCGGTTTCTCAGGCTTCGGTGAAATGGCAAACGGACTCATATTCCTCAGGTTTAGGCTGGCTAAAGCCCCGTACAGTGTTGCCTTTTGCAGATGAGGTATCTAATCTAAACGATTATCAGCTTGGAATTTCGCTCCACAGTGTAAATACCCTATCGACACAGGCTTATTCGGCGGATGTATCTTATTTCAAAGATCGAGGCTGGTATGATATCACGTATCAAAACAAAGCATTTTGGCCCGGTGTTAAACTGCGTGCATTTAATGAGCCTTCGTATCGATCTGCTGCAGAAATTGGGTTATTAGGCCGACAGGAGCGAAGCCTAGCTGCAAGTGTGCCCCTACAGATAAATTTGAATCGGAACATCTACAACACTTCGTTATTTGTAGAGCCGGAAATTCGGCAGTCACAGGTTCGCTTTTTTGATGCTGGTTTCAACAATTCAATCTCTGATTTTGCCAATATCACCGTTGGTAATTTTTATAGCCAATTTAATTATCGAATTCAGCAAAATATTCGAGATCTGCAGCCCAATACGGGACTTATTTTATTCTCTGAAATTGAACGGTACTTATCGGGAGATGATCTGACATTTGCAGCTTCAAATAATGAAATCACTTATTCATCTCCCGATGCAACTGCCTTTCAAGGGGGGCTATATGGCTACATATCCCCATTAAAGCAATGGAATCAATCGTTAAGACTTGGGGTCCGTGGTCTTACCCAATCCGGCCTTATTTTTAACTCTCAATCTATCGTTTCCGATGGATTTTCTGATTTTGTGTTACCCAATTCACACAATCTTTTAAGTGTTGATACTCGCTATACCATTCCCATCACCTATTTTGATGACGGGGGATTACTGCTCCCCGTATATTTAAGCAATATCTATCTGGTCGCTTTTTCTAATACCATTACCGATCCTACATTCTCTGATTGGTATAACAATTCACGCACAGTTTTTGGTTTGGGAATACGAACCAATTTTCAACTATCCAACTTAAGGTTCAATATTGGTTTAGGCTTTGGCTATGAACCTACCCGCAACCAAACCCAATTTTTTATGGGAGATTTTTAAACCTATACTTATTTCAGAATTTTAGTTTTATCTTTACTTATTATGAATGTTCGTATTTATCCTTTCCTTAAAATAATATCTAGTTTTATAGTAGGTCTGTTATTACTTGCGGGATGTGAAGGTTCCGAACCCAAGCAGTCAGATTCTGATCGACGAAAAAGTCCAATCGCTATTGCTCAAACAACTCACGAACCGACCGAAACTTATATTAAAATTGTATATGGGCAACCTTACAAAAATAACCGTGACATCTTCGGTAAATTGGTTCCTTATGATGAGGTATGGAGAACTGGTGCTAATGAAGCAACAGAATTGACGACTACAAAAGAAATAAAACTGGCTGGAGAAAAGGTTCCCGCAGGCACCTATGCACTTTTTAGTATCCCGAAACAAGATTCGAGCTGGACCATCATTCTAAATAATAAACTTGGTCAATGGGGTGCATTCGATTATAATCCCAAGCACGATTTTTTGCGCGCTGATATCCCATCCGTATCAACAGAAAAACCAATAGAAGCCTTTACTATTCGCTTCTCTGATATCCGAGAAAATTCCACAAATATCATTATAGAATGGGATCAGATCCGTGTGAATATTCCCGTTGAGTTTTCTAATTAGAATAACAAATTAGTTAGGCTGACTCTTTCACTTTATCCAGCAGTTCATCGGGGACTTCCAACTCCATCCGCAACAGCATAGAAGCATGCGTTTTCCCCTGGGCATCTAGTTTGAGCGATACCGTACCGCCACCGCCCAAACTTTCGTGCAGTACAAAGTTAAGCGCACCGATATTCGCCAATTCAAAGCGCTCCACTTCTCCCTTGCAAATATGCTTCATGTGCTCTTTTACGACATCAGCGGTGAGATTTTCTTTTAGGAAAGGGTACACATCAGGGTGACGTGCAATCACGCCCACATTACTGCCGTCTCCCTTGTCGCCACTTCGTCCGTGTGCTATATCGATGAGCTTAACCTTAGCCATAATCTTTAAACTGTATTCGGTTTGCTGTTAAAGGTAAAGATAGATTGATACGCGACTCCCTGCAACCAAAAAATATCTATTTTGGAAACTATTTCCCTTTTCTGTCCGTTATTGTACCTAACCAATCGTTCAATATTAAATTATTTTACGTTTATGAGTTACTTTGATAAAATTTCTGACATTTACGATCACATTGCACAGGGAACAGCAATGGATGCATTTGAGAAATATTATGCTGAAGACGTAACCATGATTTTGGAAGATGGTACGGCTGTTGAAGGCAAAGAGGCTAACCGCGAACGGGAAAACGAATTCTTTAGCAGTGTTGAAGAATTTCATGGTATTAAAATTAAAGGTATCACCAGCAACGAAGATGAAGGTATTACGGCCGTGGAATCTACAATGACCGTCACCTTTAAGGGCATGGATGAACCGATGGATCTTGAACAGGTTGCTGTACAACACTGGGATGGAGACAAAATTGATACCGAACGGTTTTACGGTACACAAACGGACTAATACAATCCCATAGTCCCAATACCTGGCCCTCCCACCACGGGAGGGCTTTTTATTTAGTGGTATTTTCCCATTCCAGAGTGGATTGTCGATTACAAATTGGTGGAAGCTTAAAGAATCCGTAATTTCCACGCATCTTATCTCATCAATAATCTCTATACATTTACTTTTTTCATCGCAATAAAATTTACTCCTTTTTATAATGAGCAAGCCTAAACGAGTTGTAGTAACGGGGCTCGGAGCCATCTCTCCACTTGGAAACAATGTATCCGATTTCTGGGATAACTTAACCAATGGCATGAGTGGAGCCGACCGTATCACCCATTTCGATCCCTCACTATTTCGCACACATTTTGCCTGCGAACTCAAAAATTTTGACGTCAGTGAACACCTCGAACATAACGCCATCCGCCGATCTGATCCCTACAGTCAGTATGCCTTGGTATCCACTGATCAAGCGGTAGAAGATTCAGGACTCGATTTTGATGAGATGGACCCATTCGATACTGGTGTTATCTGGGGTAGCGGCCAGGGCGGCATGAAAACCTTCGAAGATGAGGTAAAGAATTATACGCAGCGGGATTTTAAACCTCGCTTTAATCCTTTTTTCGTTCCCAAGCTCATTATCAATATGGCTCCGGGACTTATCTCCATGGAGTACGGACTAATGGGGATTAACTATGCAACGGTTTCGGCTTGCGCAACTTCCAACACCGCCATTATGGATGCCCTCAATTATATTCGGTGGGGCAAAGCCAAGGTGATGATCACGGGTGGATCCGAAGCAGGTATTACCGAGTCTTCTTTTGGTGGATTTTCGGCCATGCGCGCCATGTCGCAGCGCAACGAGGATCCCAAAAGCGCTTCGCGTCCCTTTGATAAGGACCGCGACGGCTTTGTAATGGGAGAGGGTGCAGCCACGCTTATCCTTGAAGAGTATGAGCACGCCAAAGCTCGCGGCGCTGATATTTACGCCGAGGTTACTGGCGCAGCGATGACGGCTGATGCCTATCACATGACGGCCACGCATCCCGAAGGAAAGGGAGCTACTGCAGCTATGAAGCAGGCTCTGCAAGATGGTGAGCATAATGCTGATGAAGTAGATTATTTAAATACCCACGCCACTTCTACGCCCGTGGGAGATATCAGCGAAATTAAGGCGGCGGTCAACGTTTTTGGAGAAGATAACGATCACCTATCCATTGGTGCCACCAAATCTATGACAGGACACTTGTTGGGAGCAGCCGGAGCAATCGAGGCCATCGCCAGCATCAAGGCTATCAATAATAACTTAATCCCTCCTACCATCAATACCGAAAATATTGATGAAGAGATTCCATCATCACTGGATATTGTACTGGGCGAAGCCAAAGAAAAAAATGTAGATGTTGTGATGAGCAACACGTTTGGCTTTGGTGGTCACAATGGCATTGTGGTGTTTAAGAAAGTGTAATTGATGAATATTGAGTAACGAGTAAAATTACTCGTTACTCATTTTTAATAGGACCTACTCACTCCACGGTGGAACAACCCCATTCATGCGCGCATAGGCGATCGACTGACCTACATGCTCACTTTTGTGGGTGATCAGCTGCATCATTACCGCCTGCCCGTTAACCGTATTTCCATAGAGCTCCGTTTCCTTTTGCAGCTTAGAGCCATCCATTTCGTTCATTGATTCTTTTACATGTTCAATGGATGCCTCCAATACTTTCAACACATTTTCCTTACCCGTAATCGACTCCATATTTTCAACATCCACATCGTCGGGAGCAGAAATTCCTAAGTTTTCTTCCAGATAGTAATAATTGTAGCGGGCAATATGTGTATAAACTTCTTCTACAGACATTACCCCTTCTTCTGGGCGCCACGAATATTTATCCACGGGCATGGCTTCAGCCAGCGACAGCACGCGCGAAGCATAATCAAAATGCTTGGTAAATTGGTTCTTAAAGTTGTTTAACTCCTGTGCTTGCAGGGGATAAATCACACCAAACATCAATAATACTGACAATGCTATACCTAGTATTTTTTTCATTGGTAAGTCTATTTTAATTAGGATTTAAAACCTTCACTTATAAATCATTTCGTTAATTGTTACTGCCGTTCTTTTTTTGGGCCCTATCGTCTGTGTTAGGCTTTTCCATTTGGCTAAAGAATTTTTCCAAAGACAGCACAAGAAAATCTTTGTCCACTTCTATAATTGGATGTCCGGTTTTGGGAAGCACCACCAGCTCTGATTTATCTACTTTCCTGTAAACCTCTATCGTTTCGGTAAGTCCAGCCGTCGTATCCTGATCTCCCACATGAAAACGCAGCGGACAAGTTATCTGTTTCCATTCGCCTGATTCAATTTCAGGATTTGTCCCTAAATACTCCAGCATATCACGTGTATTATTCACTACCCGTTCCCATCCAGATAGATGGCGTTCTTTGAGCTGCTCTGCAAAATGGGGCACTTTTTCCTTTATCTTATTTGAATGCAGATACCGGCACTCTCGTTCTGCTTTCTCTTCATCCCATTGCAATATCGTGCCCAGCGTTGCCACACCATTTACTCTTTCGGGATGATCCTTTGCCAAAATCAACGCAACATAACCGCCCATGCTGTATCCAAAAAAGTTTGCCGAATCAATATCGTATTCATCCATGTAGCCCAACACATTTTCTACAAAATAAGGCATCCGGAAAGGACTGTCTGTAGGACCTGCCTCACCGTGGCCCTCAAAATTAAGGCGATGGACTTCGAAATCATTTTCCAGCTCTGGCATCAAAAAATCGAACTGCTCCAACGTACCCAAGGCACCGTGCAGTAATATCAGGGGAAATCTATTATTATCCATGATGATTTATCTTATAACGACTCTGAAAAACTAATTTTGTAGATCGATGCTCTAATTTAATGTCATTTTTGACGGGAGCAAATAGGAAAATTCCCTCTCCAATAAGAACAGGAATGTACGTAGTCCTCATTTCCTATATAAATCAGTCCAAAAAATACTGCCAGTGGTGCGTTTTATTTACCGATCTGTTTTTCGATCTCCCTGATCATTTTCTCTCCCTTAATATCCTTTGCCACAATTTTACCCTCGGGATTAATAAGATACTTTCGCGGCAGCTCTTTCACATTATATAATTTGGGAATCTCTCCCTGCCACGCTTTTTCTTGATGTACCTGCTTCCACTTCATTTCTTTTTCTTCAATCATTTCAGTCAAAGCCTCTTTATCCTGATCCAGAGAAATACTAATAATTTCAAATTCGTCTTTATCGTACTTTTCATAAAAAGCATTTTAAGATTGGGAATTTCAGGTATACACGGGGGACACCAGGTGGCCCAAAAATCAAGCAACACAAACTTTCCATCCATTTTATCCAAAGAAACGCTATCACCATCAATTGTTTCAGCTTTAAAGTTGACAGCCTGCTGTCCAACACGTAATGATGTCATTTCATATACATAACCTTCTCCGTGCTTTACATAAAATGGTTTAGCATCTAATTCAATTAATTCCTCCGCCAAGGGGATAATGGCATCATAATTTTCATCAATTTTTTCTCTCCTTATTAAAGTAAAAAGTACTTCTGATTTGCTAATGGGATCTGTGAGCTCCTTTTTTAACTCAACAAGCAATTCCTTGAACTGCTTCATATCCCGCTTTTCACTCTTGTGATAAATGGTGTATAGAGGCCAAATAATCTTAGCCCAAACCCCCGAATCTTTGTCCAACATTTCTAATGCCTCATCAATATATCTATCCTCACCAATATCGGCCCACATTCCAAATACTTCAGACAAAGCTTTGTGGGCGGTTCCCGTTTTGGGATGCTGCCGGTAATAATCATAAAACTTTTTTGAATGGATTTTTTTCAAGCTATCACTTGCCAAACTGTCGGCAGTTCTTATTTCACTCAAGGCATTACCCATGTATTCAGCAAATACCGAATCTGTTTCAGTATTATTGTGCTGACTAAATCCTATAGTTGTACATACAAATAGTAATATTAGTGCGATAGGAGCGGCTCTCTCTCTGTATATCTCATCTTATTTATCGTTTTTATTATCAGTTTTCCGTAATCTTGATGATGTACTAAATCACAAAAATTATCCCGAAATAGCAACATTTGGTTCAACATCTACTTTTCTATTGCACACCCTTCATCAACTATTAAAGGGAGCGTTGTTGATGCAGAAATTAAAACCCTATTGCCCTTACAAATGTTGGCATTCCTGCAAAGAGTACCGGGACAGTCACAGTCAGTAGTCTTGATGGCTACTATGCCACACAGTCAGCTGGATTCGCTAGACTATGTGCGCGTAGATGAAAAGCTGCAGTATGATTCTTAATAAATTCTATTACTTGCTAAAATCCAGCTCTACATCTACTTGGATTTTATCCATTCTTGTACCGCTTTAACTTTTGATTTCGTTTATTACAGCAGCTGACGCTCTTTTTTCCAAACAATACTAGGAACTCAAGCACCTAGTAATTCAATTTTATCAATCAGCAGTTCAAAATCCTGGGGGTTTTTGTTGCCGATTAAAAAACCTAGCTCTTGGATGGAATTGTGATTGAAATTGGGTTGGTCTAGTCGGCGGCCCCTGAAGGTGGGATATAAATCACGAAGCAAAATAGTTATCTCCTGCCACTCATCGGTAGTTTCGAAGTAGGTGATATACGACTGTGAGTCCTCCATATTATGTTTAACACGAAACTGATATCGTTTACCATCTCCCTTCAACCGCATTCTCACTTGGTCTTCCGGAGTCACCTGCAAGCCGCTGGATAAATAGCGAACCGAAGAAAACCCTCCATTATTTTCTAACGATACCTTCCCGCTAAACCGTCCATAGCCCTCCCGGCTCAAACTGATCTCACCCTGCGAGCGACCGCCCATCACCACATCATCCACTGTTTCCCAGTTTTGCAAGCTTGCATTTTCATTGAAATCAAAAATAATCTGATGGTTGGTTGTCATAGTAATTTATATATGAATTACTCCTTACTGTGAAAACGGTGGTGCAATTCGTGTACTTTCCTTGCCATCTCCGGCACCGGACCTTCGACTTCAATACCCGGCACAATTTCATTTATTGGTAAAGATCGAACTGATGATGATTCTACACCAAACTCATTTAACCATTCAGCTAATTGTTTTGAAGAACTTATATACACAATTCGTCCCAATCCCACATGTCCATGAGCTGCGGCACACATGGGACAGTGTTCCCCGGAAGTGTAAACCGTAGCTGGCTCTCGATCTTCGGGATCAATATTTTGCGCTGCCCACCGTGCAATCGCAAATTCCGGGTGTTGGGTTGGATCACCTTTTGTATTGATGCGATTACGATCCTCAAAAAGAACCTCGTTATCCTTTGAAACCAATACCGAGCCAAATGGCTCGTCGCCTGCTTCTACCGCTTCTTTGGCCAGCTCAATACATCGATGTAAGTGTGATAAATCTTTTTCCATTATCATTGCTATAACCCCTGTGCCGCCTCATAACCTTCTAGGTAGGCCTCCTGCAGCGAAGCATAATCTAGAAAAACCAGCCCAACAATCACTAATATTATTCCTATAATCATCATTTTATATCGATTATCCTTATACTTTTTAAAGAAACTCATGATGAATAAAATAATCCCTCCAAAAAGGCTTAGGTCTACCAATAATCCCGTAAAAAAATCCATAGTTACTTGATGTAATTAGTATTAATTAGATATAGCCTAAAAATATTATCGCTAATATCTGCAAATATTCAAATTACCTATTGCGTCCAGCTAATTTTTGCAGATACCGTTTCCTGCGTATCCCAGTTAAAAGGAATACTCATTTTATTTTTAGGCTGATTCCATTTTACAGCTACCCGTTCACCATTTACCGTAATTTCTTTAGGTTGATCTGTGACATTATGAACTACCAGTTCAATGCTTTTTTCTGATGGCGAATAGTTTTCACCAATTTTAGCCCCAAAAGTAATACTTAAGTTATTTTCATTTCGCACCGACTCAAATATTAGTAGTTCATACTCATCCTTCGCAACAGCACCTCTTGTTAGTCCATCATCATTATA
>JBEPWP010000042.1:0-11569 GCA_041642355.1 Fodinibius sp.
GGCTGAAAATTTTCACGAATTGGTCAGATGAGAATAAAACCGTTGAGGGAATGTAATTACAATTAAAAATAAAAAGGGATCCGCTTTAGCAGCGGACCCCATAGATTTATGAATAAATTACCAATTGGATTACTAAGCCGAACCATTTTGTTTCTTTTCACGAATTAACATCACACCTAATGCCACTGCCAGTAATACGCTTCCACCAAGCAAATACACAAGAATATTATTTGATTGCGGCTGTGCAATTTGGGTCCACTCGTCTACTTTTTGATTAAGGGAACTGGTTTGTTCGTGGTTTAGCACCTCAGCCTGCGCCAAGCTACCCGACCACTGTACTTCAACGCGATCCCAAAACTCATTGAATTTCTGTAGCTTGGCATAATTTTCTTCTGATGGATTATCTCTACTCTGCTTTATCTTCTGATCAAGATACGAATTTAAAGCGGCATAAAATTCATTTGCAGATTTAAATGAATCAGTTTCAATCTCTTGTTGCGCAAAATATTGTTCTATCGAATTAAGTGTATTAGTACGCAATAAATTATTCCATTTTGTTACGTTACTGGAAATGTTATCTGCCAGCATATCGGCATTGTTGCCTTCATACACCTCATGGATTTTGTCACCGAGTCTATCCCACATGGCCTGAAACTGATGGTTTACTTCGGCCATCCGCATATAATCATCAAGCTGTAAGTTTGTGGCGTTACGCTCCAATATTTGGATATTTTCTTCAGAAATATCGTGGATTAACTTCAGGGCATCATTTGTTTTAATCCGTGATTTTTGATCATAATCCTCGATTTTCTCTAAGGCATCCAAGTCCATATCCTGGTAAGTGACAACCATAGAATCGATAAATGTTAATATCAGCTCATCCCGTTTCTCCAGGTTTTTACGATATTCACGCAACATATTGGATAGCTCTTTTTCGCTTTCAGTCGATTGTTGAATAGCATTTTTTAAGGAATCCGTCTGTTGATCAAGTTGACTTAAATCTTGCTCATAGGATGATAGCTGATTTTCAAGCTTTTTAACTTTGTTCTGCTGCTCTGCAATAGTTTTAACCTTACTGAATGTACGTACCGATGATTTCTTGAGACCTTCCATCTTTTGATCATAGGTATTCGGATACAGAGCCTTATCCAACAACTCTTCATGTTTACTATAACGTTGATCAAACTGTTTAATCGATTCAATCAACATTTCTGCACTATCAGGTGATGCTACATCTTCTATCTGTTGTTGATATTCAGCATAGTGATCTTTAAAAGTTTGCTGTATGTCATAATCAGACTGTGTATCCTGAGCATTAAGTACCGAAGAAAATAGTCCAATTATAAGTGCAAATAAAAGTGTTGTTTTAAATTTCATAATTAGTTCACCTCACTTTGTGCCATTTGTGATTCTTTCTTTTCAATACTTTCGGGATTTATTTGCCAAACATCCCCTGTCGCTTGGTTAAGCAGCTGAATGTGGGTCATACGTTGATTAAAAGCAGGTTTCGCAATACCTTTATCTGAGGCCTTCAACTTCTCTTTTAAAACCAACTTTCCTTTTTCCGGAGCCATTACATAAATATTTTTATAATCGGGCGCAGTTATATAATAATATCCTTCTTGGCCACGGATATAGCGCACCTGCTCAGTTGTTACCGAAGAACTGTCTTGTGTTTCTTCAAATTGAATGGGTTTGATATTAAATGTTAATCCATGTTTAATATCATTAACTGTGCCATCCTCATCAGGTTCTAATACGGACTCTATGGATTGCGAATAATCTACCTTGCTGATTACCATCGATTGCTTACAGCCTGTTACAAACAGAAACGCAATCATAGATATCATCGTAACCGCTTTTATGAATGATTTCATGATACCACTTTTTCTATTTATTAATAATTGAACTATTATTTTGCTGTTCAATTACTTATAGATGATATCACAAACAAATGTTCCTAAAAGTAGCCGTAAAGGTTCTTGGGTAAGATTCATTCAAAAAACGACCACAATCAATTTCAACTAGAGGTACTAACCACTTAAATAAGATAAGTTATAGGGAAATAAGAATATCCTTTTCTATATCATCAGGAAGTTGATCACACCCCTGTAAGGCTTCCAATTCAACAATAAATGAGTAGCCTACCACTTTTCCTCCTAGTTTCTCAACTAATTCTGTAGCTGCTTTTGCTGACCCCCCTGTGGCAATCAGGTCATCGTGAATAAGAATACGATCACCTTCGCCAAAAGCATCGCTATGCATTTCAATGGTGTCTTTACCGTATTCTAGGGCGTATGTTGCTGATACGGTATCAGCAGGTAGTTTACCGGGTTTTCGGATGGGTATAAAACCGGCGTGCAAATCTTGAGCAAGGTTGGTGCCAAATAAAAAACCTCGAGATTCCAACCCAACTACATAATCAATATCCTTATGGCGAAATGGACGAGCTAGCACCTGGGAAGTGAGCTCTAAGGTGTCAGAATTCTGTAAGAGTGGTGTAATATCCTTGAATTGAATACCCGGTTTAGGAAAGTCGGGTATGTTGCGGATATTCTCTTTTAGAAGCGCAATTATTTGTTGTTTAACACCATCCATTTGCCGTATTTTCTGGTTTGAATTACCAAGCTGATAATAGCTAATTGATACCCAAGGAAGCAAATTAAATGAATTCTGATATCTCCGGCACTCAAAAACATCTTCGCTACATGCAACAAGCTTTTTTTCTAGCTGAACAAGCCTATGAAGAAAAAGAAGTTCCTGTGGGAGCCGTGATTGTTAAAGATGATCAAATTATTGGAAAGGGATACAATCAGACTGAACGATTAAATGATCCCACTGCTCACGCCGAAATGCTGGCTATTTCAGCTGCATGTTCAACGCTAGGACAAAAGTACCTGCAGGATTGTACGCTTTATGTGACTCTCGAACCCTGCCCTATGTGCTCCGGGGCTATGGTTTGGTCAAAAGTTGACCAAGTTGTTATTGGGGCATTGGATTCTAAGGCTGGAAGTTGTGGAAGCGTGTTTAATATTTCATCAAGCGACAAATTAAATCACCAGGTAAACGTAATGCATGGCTTTATGGAAGAAGACTGTGAGTGGATCCTTAAGTGTTTTTTTCAAGAACGTCGTTCTAAAGGAAATGGTCAATCCTGAACTATCCTTTTAAAACATGCTGCTTGCGATTACTATTCCGGGATCGACAAACATATGGAGTTTTCCCCTGTCTTACTCCCTTTAACGATTTCAGAGGTTTCCCAATAATATATTTATATAAAAATTTGATAGCCTGTTGCGCTTGATTTTGTATGGAATCAGGAACCTCTCTGTTGGTAACCAGATGGTTCAAAAATTTGACCACCTCCTGCTCTCCCATATTTTTGGGATGCTCTAAATTATGGTAATAAATAAAGCGGGTAATCCATCCAATATAGGTTTGCTCGGTGCGATAACTCATCTCTCTTTTTCGAATTTCTGTACGGATTTTACTTAGAAGTACCGATTTTGCCATAGTACTCTCCTTTTTATAGTTACTTTTGTTAGTAAGACCATAGCCAAGCATAATCCTTACATTTTTTTTAATATTTAAACTCCTCTTTTATGAACCCAATTTATTTACCTATAATTATAAGGATCAAAATAGACATCATTGACACATTTATTGTTCCTAATTCATTTTAGTTATGGCTGGATCATCAAAGAAAGTAATTTATGCTGCTTTAGTAGGTAATGGACTTATAGCTATTACAAAATTTATAGCTTCAACTATCACCGGAAGTTCTGCGATGATGTCGGAAGGGATACACTCTACTGTGGATACCGGTAACCAGCTATTGCTATTATTGGGTTTGAAAAAAGCAAAAAAACCGGCTGACAAAAACTATCCCTTTGGTCATGGAAAAGAAATATATTTTTGGAGCTTTATTGTGGCGATTATGATTTTTGGCGTTGGGGCTGGCATCTCCATTTATGAAGGCATCCACAGTCTGATGGATCCACATCCCGTAGAAAACCCGATCATAAATTATATTGTATTAGGTCTAGCCATGATATTTGAAGGTTTTGCATGGTATTTTGCTTGGAAAGAATTTAATAAGGCTCGTGGGGACAGAGGCTATTACGAAGCCGTCCGTAAAGAAAAAAATCCTACACTATTTGTTGTCCTATTTGAAGATTCAGCTGCTATGCTAGGACTAATTGTAGCTTTCATTGGGATAGCAATAGGTCAATATACGGGCTTACACATTTTTGATGGTATTGCTTCTATCATCATTGGAGTTATTTTGGGTTTTACTGCTGCATGGCTTGCTTACGAAACCAAGGGGCTTTTAATTGGTGAAAGCGCTGATCCAGAAATTGTTACTGGAATTACTAATATGGCAAACAAATATGACTTTATTTCTGGAGTTAACGAGGTGTTAACTATGCACATGGGACCAAATTATATATTGCTCAATCTTAGTGTGGATTTCAAGGATACTATGGATACAACAAATATTGAAGATAGTATTTCAACTTTGACATCTCGTATTAAGCAAGAATATCCTCTTGTAAAAAGGGTATTTATAGAGGCCGAGGAAAATAATCTATAATTAATTTACCACTCAAGTATTTATAACGTTTTTATCGGATGGTTAAGAAAACAGTAATTACCCTAGTAGCATTACTATCACTATGTGAAGTTGGATTCAGCCAAACACATACGCAAACCGAAAAAAAAGAAACTAAATCGAAATTTTCGGATCGGCTAGCATGGGTAAATGACAAAAAAGCAGATATCCATGAAATGAATGTTATTGCCGGTCATTCCTTTTCCTCTACAAAAGGATTTTGGGGCAAAATTCCCAAGGCAAAGCTCAGTATTTATACAATCCGCTATAATCGAAAGCTTGTTACTTATAACCACAACCATCTGCTTGAATATACCGCAGAAGTCAATTTAGCTGCAAATTATACACTTTCCGACACCAAAAGATATCAGTCCGATTCATATAGTGGATTTGGAATAACTCCCTTGGGATTTCAATTCAATGTTAATCAACAAAATACTATACAACCATTCTTCAAGTCTTCAACTGGTTTTATGTATTTTAAAAAACCCTTTCCCAACGAAGAAGGCGTTCCGTTTAACTTTACACTTGAACTGGGTGCGGGATTAGAAATCATGGTGTTTAACAACCTTTCATTTTCAATTGGATATAAGTATCACCACATGTCTAATGGTCAGTTTGGGGAAATTAATCCCGGAGTCGACTCAAATATATTTTATACTGGGGTTACCATTTTCTGATTTACTGAAGAATCGATCATTAATACTCATTTCCTATAACAAATTTTGTCTGGCCTCGTACATCCATGCTGGCTGAGGTTTCAATCGATAATACCAGTAACAAAATTTTGATATTCCAATGAGTAAACTCGATGTATTCATTACGTTTCTATTCATACCTATTCTATTCTTTCCTCAATTATCGCAAGCCCAGGACGAGAACAGTCAGCACTGGAAAAATTACGACCTGGAATACCGTACCTACCGAGTAACATTAGTTCCAGGACTTAGCTCTAACGGTATTGATGCTATTAATTACGCATCGAAATACTCTTTTAATGTATTGGGTGGATACCATGGCGCGCTCCATCAGGGATTTGAGTTTGGGACACTGATTAATGCTAATAAACATTATGCTTCAGGAGTTCAGATAGCTGGTATTGGTAATTATGCTGGAACTCAGACTCTAGGTGTACAATTGAGTGGGATTGGGAACTATAGCGGTGATGCAACAAGGGGAATTCAAATTGCGGGCGCTGGAAATTGGGCTTCAAAAGATCTGCAAGGAGTACAACTTGCAGGGATATTCAACTTATCAGGACAAAGTATTCAAGGACTACAATTTGCAGGCGCATTAAATATTGCTAAAAATGACATGCAGGGATTATTGGCATCGGGAGTTGGAAATATTTCTGGTGGTAATATTCAAGGACTCCTATTCGGTGGATTGGCAAATATTGCCCGTAGAGATATGCAGGGTATTATTGCCTCCGGGGGATTCAACTATTCAAAATCATTTCAGGGAATTAGCCTAAGTTCCGTAAATATCAGCCACAACTTTCAAGGCATTCAAGTGGGCATGGCAAATATTGTGGACAAAGGTCAAGGTATCCAATTTGGGTTAATGAACTATGGAAGCGAATTTGAGGGTATGCCAATCGGACTAATTAGCTACTATCAAGACGGGAGAAAAAATATTGATTTATGGGGTACCGAAACTGGTTTCACGAATGTAGGTTTTAAACTAGGAACCCAAGAAGTGTACAACATGATTTCCGTTGGATTTAATCCTTTTCTCAATCGTGATGTGTGGCAAATTGGATGGAGTATTGGCCGCTTACATGAATACGATAAGTACGATCTCTATTCTGATTTTTCCTACTTCAAAATTAACGAAGGGGGCTGGACCAAGGACTTAAATTCGTTATTTAAATATCGCCTTCTATTTGGGAAAGAGTTAAACAAAAATTTCAATATATATGGCGGCCCTACGCTAAATATGTTAATCTGCAGGTTACAAGAAAGCAGCGATTATGCCCCTTATAGAATGTTTGATATTGAGGCTAAAGGACGTCAATATATTTTTTGGATAGGTGCTACACTTGGAGTTGAATTATTTTAAAAGATATTTTCTAATCGAACACATTTTCATCAATCCTAATAATTAATTCATGGCTGCGAAGACAAAAATTTTACAGCAAGCTGAGTTTAATCCACGAATAAAACGATATTTATTAATATATGGAATGCTTATTTCAGTAATCACCATCGTGGGTATTCCTCTACTTCCTATTTATTTTGTTGTTGCCCCTATTATGATCAAAAAAATACTTTAATCACCTAAGTGCATAACTGACGTCACGTGCGCTTCGTTTTGAGAAAGGGGTTCTTTTCCACGTTGAGCGTACTATTCCCTTGGATAAAATTCAAGAACTGACCTTTAAAGAAGGTCCACTGCTTAAATATTTTGGGCTAAGCATCCTTAAGGTGGAGACTGCAGGCGGCAGCGGACAGGGACGATCCGATCTTACCCTCATTGGCATCCGGGATGCCTCAGGTTTTCGTAAGAAAGTGCTGGAACAACGTGATGAAGTTACTGATAATAAGTACAGCTCTTCCGGTAGCAAAAACAGTGAATCTACTTTAGCCGTTTTGAAAGAAATCCGTAATTCGCTCAAAAGTATCGACCGGAAAATTAATCCGGATAATAGGATTAGATCTATTCAGATCTAGTGACAGTTTTATCGGCAAGTTTATCGTTATACAAGTAGAATAGCCCCATAGCAACTCCCCACTGCAAAAGCACCGTTGCTAGCGAAAAGGTGCTTATTGGGTTATACCAGCTTTCTACTGATGCACTTTGATACATCCACCAGACCAAAAGTGAAATAACCTCAACAGGCACAACATATTTTATAATAAAGTCCCACCATCTTCCAAGTGTATATTTCCTTTCTGCAGTATTAACGAGCTCTGTACGAAACTTTGTAGGGTTAAATTTGATGATGGCAAATGCCATAAATGCCCCTGATACCAATAACCCAATGCCCCACACTGTATCTTGATTAACAAGAAAGTCCGTTGAAATGGCGGAAGGTAATCCAAATAAAAACCCAGTAATACAAACGGCAATGGTAGCTCTCTTTCGTAAGACCCCTGCATCAACAAGGACACGATTGGCCAATTCGATCATCGATATCAAAGAGCTAAAAGCAGCAAACATTAATCCCAAAAAGAATAATATGGCAAATATTTTTCCCCCGGCCATTTCATTGAAAAGCTGAGGCATCCAGATAAAAGTAAGTCCAGTACCTGCCGGCCCGGCCTCCTGCATAATTTTTAAGATTTCTCCGTTTCCCATGCTACTTCCCAATGTTCCAAAAACGGTGGAAAAAATCGTAACTGCTGCCAATAAGGATACAATATTGTTGCCAATACCGGTTTGGAATGCACTAATTGTGATATCATCACGACTTCGCATGTAGGCCCCATAAGTTAAAATAAGTCCCCATGCAGCCCCAGTGTCCCAAGCGTTTTGCGTCAATGCTTCAATCCAGATGGTTGGTTGCGAAAGTGTTGACCAATCGGGGGTAAATAAGTAGGCAATCCCCTCAAAACTGCCCGGTAGCGTTACGGCTCGTATCATGGCAATGACAATAACTAACAGCAGGGATGGAATTAATATCTTGTTAATACGCTCAATTGAGGAGATACCTTTGTAGACAATATATCCTCCAGCACTGATCATCAAGGCGTGAAAAACGGATGGCCACGCTGTACCCTGAAATCCATACCATATGGCATCTGCCTGATCCGGAGTAGCAGGTAAATCAGAAGCTATAGCTTCGATAAAATAATACAACGCCCAGCCTGCTATAACGCTGTAATAAAACATAATAGCAGTAGCTACGAATCCGATGAAAGCTCCCATCCAGGAGTATTTTTTGCCAACAAGCTTAATAAACGACCCGATTACTCCCTTTCGTCCATGTCGTCCTATGCCATACTCAGCGATAATCAACGGTATCGAAAATAGAAATAAGCAGCTTATCCAAGCAATCAAAAAGGCTCCAGCTCCATCGGCGCCTCCATTTTGTGCGGCGATACGGGGAAATCGCCAAATATTTCCAGTTCCAACAGCAATGCCTAATACACTGAGAATTAATCCTAACTTTGACGAAAAAAGATCCCCGCTATTTTTATTGCCGGCCATTAATGAAATCCTCACAAATTTTATTCGTATTTACAGCGCCTATTTTTAAGAATTTTTTATCGAAGTGGCAACCGAAATCGAAAATGATAACTTCTTTTAAAAAATATTGTCTTCACTTTCTCGTTAAAAAACTCATTTTGGGTACAAATAAGCAGGTATAATATGATTTTGATTCTATCATGCCTATGACTATTATTGCCTGCAAAGAAATTCAATCAACCAGCATTTTAAAGTATTAGGTACGAATGTTTTCGAATCACAAAACGACCAACCGTACGTTAGCTTTAATCACGTTTTTCGCTTCTCTACTTTTATACTTTATTACCATGGCACCCACCGCCAGCTTTTGGGATGCGGGGGAGTTTATTGCCGTCGGTCATGGTTTGCAAGTTAATCACCCTCCCGGAGCTCCATTCTATTCATTGTTGGGGCGCATTTTCTCAATGTTTATGCCAACGGCTTACGTAGCAGCTAGCATTAATTTTATAAGTGCTCTAAGCTCTGCGCTTACCGTAATGCTGTTGTATCTGATTATCGTCCGGTTGGTTCGCGAATGGAAAGGCGCGCCTAATAGTATGCTCACGATCGATAAAATTGGCATGTACGGTGGAGCTATTCTTGGAGCTGCTACTTTTGCTGTTACTGATACTTTTTGGTTTAGTGCTGTTGAAGCTGAGGTTTACGCGCTTTCACTCTTTTTTACAGCACTGGTGGTTTGGTTGGCATTAGTTTGGGCTGAAGAGCACGAAAAGCCCTATAATGAACGCTGGATAATCCTAATTGCCTATTTGTTTGGTATTGCACTGGGTATTCACCTACTCAACCTCCTCGCCCTCTTTTTCGTAGCACTCATTATCTATTTTAAAAAATATGAATTTAGCTACCAATCGTTTGGTGTGTTGATGGCGGTTTCCGCAGGAGCCTTTTTACTAATTTACCCTGGTACTATTCAGGGTATCCCAAGCCTGCTAGAATGGGTTACAAACGCCAGCTATGGACTTATTGGTCCTTTGGGTTTTATTATCTTTGCTGTATTAGCCATGAGTTTTGGACTCTATTACACCCACAAAAATGGTCATCGCTTAGCCAACATTGTAATACTTTGTTACACGATGATTTTGATCGGGTATTCCTCATATTCCCTTATTTTTATCCGTTCTATCGCCGACCCTCCTATTGATGAAAATGATCCCGAAACAGTAGAAGCTTTCATCGATTATCTTGAGCGTGAACAATACGGTCAAACACCACTACTAACGGGCAGTACCTATGATAATAGTCAAGGAACAGTAAATCGTGATGAGGAAACATTCTTTCCGCGTCGCTATTCTACAAATCCACAGCACATGCAGCAGTACGCAGAATATTCAAGTGACTTGGATTATTTCTTGAGGTATCAGGTCAACCACATGTATTGGCGCTATTTTGCATGGAATTTTATTGGCCGCGATGCCGACATTCAAGATGCTGGGTGGCAAGCCGGATTTACAGATACCGAGCATGAAGACAATCCCGCACATAACAGTTACTTTTACATCCCGTTTTTGTTAGGACTATTTGGAATGCTTTTCCACTTTCAAAATGATTGGAAGCGTGCACTTTCGGTGTTGGCGCTTTTTGTCTTTACAGGGCTAGCCATCATCTTCTACCTCAATCAAACCCCAATGCAACCGCGCGAGCGAGACTACGCCTATGTGGGATCGTTCTTTGCCTTTGCCATATGGATTGGTATGGGGGGCATTGGTTTAATAGAATTAGTTAAAGACTATCTTAGATCAAGTAAAATTGCATCATACGCTATTTTGGGAGTGCTCTTTATTGCTGCTCCGGTTTGGATGGGCATGGAAAATTTTCATGACCACGACCGTGGCGATCGATATGTTGCACCTGATTATGCCTATAACCTATTAAATTCAACGGCCCCTAACTCCATATTATTCACAAATGGAGATAATGACACCTTCCCTCTTTGGTACTTGCAAGAGGTTGAAGGAATACGTACTGATGTTCGTATCGTCTGCCTGAGTTTGTTGAATACGGACTGGTATATTAAGCAGCTGAGAGATCAATGGTCTCATGAATCTGCGCCTATTCCTATTTCTTTCACCGATGAAGAGGTCCAACAATTGACAAGTGGACTTTCAATGCATAATCCGGATACATTGAGAATTCCGGTGGAAAAAGATATGCTGAAAGATACATTTAGCAGCATGGAAAATTACAAAGAAGCAATGGGAGTCGATCTGAACAAAGATCTCGGTTTTGATTTATCAAAAATTGGTTTTCAAATCCCCGTAGATTCATTAGATAATGAAGTAGCCTGGTATTATGAAGGGCGTTCTGCTGGTCAAGATCGGCAAGGTAATCGTCGTTATTATACCCAGGTTCAGGACGAAGTTATTTTAGATATCTTAAGAAATAATAATTGGATACGACCGATATATTTTGCCAACACGGTCTCCAATCAGAGTCAGATGAACCTACAGCCCTACTTCCGATTTGAAGGAAAAGCATTCCGCGTTGTACCGCAGCGGAATAAATCACAGGGATATGGCTGGATGGATGCAAGCATTCATGCGAAACGGCTTTCCAACTTCCAGTTTGGAGAATGGAATAAGCCCGACAATTATTTTGATGAAAATATTCGTCGCATGTTGGGCAATTATCGCTTTAGTATTACCGAACTTGCTAATAAATATAGCGAAATGGGTATGCCCGATAGCGCTAGCTACTGGCTGGAATGGGGAGAAGAAAAGCTTCCGTTTAAAATCAATAACAACAATATTAACTCTACCATACTTTATG
>JBEPWP010000043.1:0-11469 GCA_041642355.1 Fodinibius sp.
GTATTAATGCTATTTTCTTTGAAGGAAACCGCCGGGCATTGCAAGAAATTGGTGTGGATTGGAGTACCATATCCGAAAATACTCCAGAAGATGTGACTGATGCCGGGGAAGAAGGGGTCCAGGTGCCATCCTCAGAATTTGGGGACGGACCGTTTGTACAGGTTAATTCCGAAGGGGCTTCTAACGTTTCACAACGGGTGTTTGAGTCGGTTATAAACTTTGGAGAAATTGGAAATACCGGTATTAGGGTACAATCGTTATTTAGTGCTTTTGAAGCTGAAAACCTGGGTGAAATTTTGTCCTCACCTACTGTTAGGGTAATGGACGGCCAGGAGGGTAGCATACAGGTTGGTCAGGATTTTTCGGTGAAACAGCGAGATTTTGCCGGAAATGTAGTAGAAGAATTTTTTAGTGTAGGTACTATTCTTGAAGTTACTCCAACCATTATCGAACAGAACGATACAACATTTGTTCATCTCGATATTTCTGCAGAACGTTCTTCTGCACAACCTGATCCTGTTAGTACCGTAATCAACAAGCAGGAAGCTGAAACGCAAGCTCTCTTACTTGACGGACAGACGACTGTTGTAGCGGGACTTTATAGAACAGAGCGTTCTCAGGTTCGTCGAGGCGTGCCACTACTTAAAGATTTGCCACCATGGTTTTTTGGACTTCGTTACCTGTTCGGTTATACCTCTAATGACTTTTTAATGAGAGAATTAGTTATACTCTTGGAGGTATCTATTGAGCCTACAATTCCTGAGCGTATGCAAAAAGGTATAATGGCAAATAAATTTAAAACCTTGCAAAAGCAACGTCAGCAGAATTTTAGGGATGTTGAGGAAAGTGATAAGATCTTTAAAGGACAAAAACTTTCCGATAATCTCGACTTGGAAACTGACGAGGAAATGCCTAAGCCTGATCACATACCAGAGGAGGCACAGTCTAACAATACTGAAGAAGAGCAACCGGCAACTGCTCAAGAAAAGGAAGAACAGAATACGCCTCAGGAAAATCCGGTTGAAGACCAGCAAAAAGAGGAGCAAAAATCTCCACCGGTTAAAGATACGGATGTTGAAGTACCTAAGGTTGAACTGAATTTGGGAGGTAGCGAGCAAGAGGATGTTCAAGGAAATAAGGAGGAAACTGAAGCATCCCCTGAGCCTGCTAAAGAAGAATCTGTAGAGGAGAAGTCTGCTGGTGACAGTACATTTTATATTATTGGTGGATCTTTTAGTCAGCCCAAAAACGCTGAAAATCTAAGGGATAAGCTACAAAAGGAAGGCTTCAATCCTGTATTGCTAAAAAAGTCTAATTCAGATGTTATCTACGTTTCATACCAAGGCTATGATAACAGGCAAAGTGCTTCAAAGGCTCTTTCCGATATTCGACAATATCAGAATTCTGAGGCTTGGTTATACAAAGCGAAATAAATCCGGATTAATTTTTACAAGCAAATAAGCAGTGTTTACTCTAAAAGGCACTCAATAATTTTGAGTGCCTTTTTTATTTGCATCATTTCATCATATCTACCAATGATTGCTCGTCATTAATTAAACTATATTCTTTCATTAGGTTGGCTGTAAGACAAGAATGAACTGGTAAAATGGTAATCATATCCCCAATGCTACTGTTTTCAAATAGTTTTTTTGAACAGGATACCACACCGTGCTCTTGAGATAATTTCGTGAGGTAGGAATAAGGCTCTACTGGTTTCCAGCTATCTTCATCCCGTTTAGCAACCAATCCAAAATGAGTGTTGTCATTGCTTTCCATGGACTCTTTTGAGAAGTGAATTGCTCCGCCATGAATAATTAATTGATTATGACTTTCATACTTGTCAACAATTGGACAAGCCATAGCAACTGCAATATCGCCATATTTACAGCTTCCAATTTGTTGTTGCATCAGATCATAAAACACAAAGTTTCCCGGGCTGATGGCATCTACTGAGTCAAAAGTATTTGCAATTGAACAACAGGGCGTATCACCAACGCAAACTTCAAAGTCTTCATAATTTTGGGATAAGTCCTGTTTGAGTTGATTAAATTGTCGTATGACAGAGTGATGAACGGCCTCTATTTGTTGTTTAGATCGGCAGGCATAGGAATGGCCAGGGTGAGAATATAATCCAGTCCAGTTTATATTAGTGGATTTATGTATCGCTTCTACAACAGATTTTACTCCTTGAATATCGTCTGAAGGGAGTCCACTCCGGGCCGAACCAGTATCGATTTCAATATATGCATTAACAGTGGCTTGCAGTTTTTTATTGAGGGCCTCAGCCACTTCTACTTTATTTACTAAAATTGTAAGCGAAATATTGGAAGCAAGCTCATTGAGGGCATCAATTTGACGAATATTACATGGAAAGGCGATGGTAATATCATTCCATCCATGAGCAGCAAAATATTGAGCCATCTTCACCGAAGAAACTGTTATAGCCTCTACGCCAGCATCACAAAGCCAATCACCAATGGTAGCCGATTGGTGTGTTTTCATATGTGGCTTAAAAGCTACATCATGTTTTTTTGCTTTATTCGCCATAGCGTGAATATTTATCTTACAAATATTTGCATCCAGCAAAAGGGTTGGCGATGTAAGGTTTTCCATAAAGATAAATTTGTTTAAAAAATAAAAGCCCCGACTACATATATAATCGGGGCTAATAGGATAAATTTAAATTAGTTTCCAAATTGCATGTCGGCAGCAACTTCATCCACTTTTTGCCACACTCTGAAAATATTACCAGATGCGATTTGCTCAATTTCATCTTCGGTATAACCACGCTCCAAAAGTTCAGCAAATAAGTTGGGATAGGTAGATGCATCTTTAAGTCCTGTCGGTAGCGTAGGACCCACGCCATCGTAATCAGAACCTAAGCCAACGTGGTCAATACCAACCAGATCAACAACTCGATCAATGTGATCGGCTACTTTTTCTACACTACTAAATTGAAAGTTGTCCTGAAAGTATTGGGAGCGAAACTCTTCTGCTTCATCGCTGTTGGGATCAAGCTCTTTTTCTTCAATTAGTTCCGCTATTTCTTCACGCACTTGTTGCTGGCTGTTTTGTGAGGCACTGTCCAAGAAGGTGGACCCAAAATTAATCATAATCACCCCGCCATTTTCACCAAGACGTTTAATAAGATCATCGCTCATATTTCGTTCAAATCCCGGAGTAAAATGTCTGCATGAGGAGTGCGTAGCTACTACAGGGGCTTCTGTAACTTCTACCACATCATAAAAAGCGTTGTCGGTGATATGAGAAACATCAACCATCATTCCAAGCCTATTCATTTCTTTTACAACCTCCTTTCCGTAATCACTTAACCCGTTGTGGGTATCAGCAGTTGTATCATACGAAGAGTCGCTGAGGCGGTTATCTTTTGCATGGGCAAGCGTAATATAGCGGACTCCACGATCATAAAAGTGTTGCACGTCTGATAAGTCCTTGCCCACAGGGGCCCCGTTTTCAATACCCATTGGCAAAGAAATCAAACCTTTCTCAAAATTTTGTTGTATCTCTTCAGGTGAAGTTGCTACAGCAAATTTATCGGGATTTTCATCGGCAACTCTGTTAACCATGTCTATGAGACTATCTGCAGCCGCTTTAGCTCCGCCGGTTTCTTGGTATTCAACAGGGATATAAATCGACATAAAAGGCGCATCCAATCCACCTTCTTTAGCTCTGGGATAATCAAAATTACGGTCTGGTACAGATTGCGATAAATCTACCCATTTATCTTTCAAACGATAGGGGGCGTCAACATGTCCATCCACTATAACTACTTTTTGAGCAAGATCCTGTGCTTGCTGCTGAAATTGATTGGTTTTAGCACAGCTGGCAAAAACCAGCACCAGTAAAATAACTACACTTATATTTTTAATACTCTTCATCCTTTAATTTTTTAATTAGAAGTTTGTTGAATGTTCATCAAAAAATGCACCTTTGCAAATGTTAAAAAAACATTTTACAACATTTGGCTATTAAAAATTTGTGAGCTACAATAGCCCTTCCGTAATTGTTTCGAATTGGTGACTTTCAAAGTTTGAAGGAGATACTTTGTAGTATAAACTGGAAGGGATAGTTATATATTCGGTATTCGATCATTTATAACATTTGGGAATGTTAGTCTGGTCTGTTTCGAGTACCTTTATTATTAGTAGCTTTAATTATAAGGAATGGTCAAAAAGTTGGAGCACTTTTTCCTGCGACGATTCTCCGAATAGCAGGGGACGTCCACTGAATTCAAACAGGTACAAATCATTGTCGGTATCTGTAAAACTTACCTTAAAAGCTTTAACTGTTGGTTTTAATTTGCGCAGGAGAAAATTTATGCCGGATGTAGTGGTGCATATTTCCTTGATCGTTTCTTTTTTAAACTCTTCTTCCTGAATATTTTTTCCATTTTTTCGGTATGATACCAAAACATGCTTTTCTGTTATCGATAATGAAATTTCAATAGGGCCGTTCATTATTTGCAGGTAGCATAGAATGGTTGCAGCAAAAAATATAAAAGCACCCAATCTAGTAATACTAATCCAAAAAGGATCTTCTAAATTCCAAAAAATAGCAAAGATAATGACAGACAGCAGGGCAGAAATAATGGCTGCCGTTCTCCAAAAACCAAAATTTTCCTCAGTAATAGTTATTGATTTATCCATTAGGCAATATTGATATTAACAGTTAAGTTGCTGATAAGATATCGATTTAGATTTGCAACTCAAGACCCGGTCTAATAGATTTTTATATAATAAATAGACGTGAAATGGCTAACACAAATATTGTAGATTATGGCTTCAAAAAAGAAAGATTCCGAGGGTAAGACAATTGCTATTGCTGTTATTTTATTTGCTGCTGGACTGGTTGCACTAATTTATGCCATCCAATTTATTATCAATTATTTCTTCCCCAACTTTTAAACCCCTCAGAGACAACGGCATTACCTTTTCTGTGTCAACATAGTTGATCCATACCGGCGTATGTTATCCCGATTAATATTATTGGGGCTTTGATTTGGAAATATTAAAAAAAATTAATATTTCTGTAACAGATGGCTTGTTAACAACTCTATTAAGTAAAGAGGGCATCGGCCTGATTAATAATTATTAATTGATTTTCGGGAATCTACAAACGGTATGTACGTATGAAAACAATAGCTTTTACCAATCAAAAAGGAGGAGTAGGAAAAACGACCTCAACCATTAATGTTGGAGCTGGGCTGGCCCGGGAGGGATACGAGGTTTTGATGGTGGATCTGGACCCACAGGCAAACTTGACGTATTCTCTCCGGTTAAGTTCTAATAGGCTCGAAGAAAGCATCTACGAGGTTCTAAAAGGAGATGTTGAACCCGATGATGCAATTATTAGTCATAATGGGTTCGATATTATGCCGTCTTCTATAGATCTTTCTGGTGCTGAGATGGAGTTTGCCAATGAACCTGCCCGTGAGATGTTACTGAAAAACTGCTTGAGCAGGTTGTCGAAAGATTACGATTACATTTTAATTGATTGCCCGCCCAATTTGGGACTATTGACGCTTAATGCTTTCACGGCTGTCAAGGAGATCTTTATTGTACTACAATCCGAGTATTTGGCACTGCACGGATTGTCAAAGCTGATGGATGTAATTCAGATTGTAAAAGAGCGATTGAATCCGGACATTGAAATCAGTGGTATTATTTGTACGTTGTTTGATGGCAGAAAGAATCTTAATAATGAGGTTGTAGACCATATCAAAGACTATTTTGGAGACAAAGTCTTTGATACGATAATAAGAGATAATGTAGCGTTGGCAGAAGCTCCAAGTCATCACAAAACAATTTTTGAATACGCGCCAGACAGTCACGGGGCCAAAGATTACGAAGCGTTGGCAAAGGAAATCAGAAATGGTCAGCTACAGTACGCTTAGAATATTAATAGGGATCAGCTTATTATGTCAAAGAAGAAAAGTTTAGGGAGTAGTCCCATAGCTTTTAAATCCAAAAAAAGCACTATGGGATTTATTCCCGATCGGGGGGTATCGGGTAAAAAAGAGCAGACAGAAAGTAATACTAAAACAGTTACAAAAACAAAAAGTGATCAAAAGGCTAAAAGCAAAGATACTACGTCCCAAGAGGAGAAAGAGAGTAAAAAGAAAGTTGTCAGTTATTATTTAGAAATTGATTTGATTGATAAGGTTAAATCAATAGCTGATGAAAATGATATGTATTATTCTAGCTTGGTAACTTCTGCACTTAAAGATTGGATCACTAAGAAAAATTAAGCTTACCTTTTTTATATTCGTTTGGTAAAGTTGTAATCAGATACTAAATAGTCGTATTGCAATTGTTTGCCAGTCATGAAAGGAGGAATGTCTTCCA
Source organism: Fodinibius sp. (assembly GCA_041642355.1). GTDB lineage: Bacteria > Bacteroidota > Rhodothermia > Balneolales > Balneolaceae > Fodinibius. Next base: position 6,366 of record JBEPWP010000043.1, read on the forward strand.
TTACGTAATGGTTGTGTCCACAGTAGAAAAGGGTTTTGCCTTTTAACCGCTCTTTATTAAACTATCCGCCGTAAACAACAAAGCTTATAAGAGGTTGGCTAATTCTGTTCAGGTGTCAAATAATACCCTGCCAGATTACTTTTAAATCTCGTCTGTACTTTGGTCTGATAAGAATTCCGGAGCATAACTAACATTAAAATTTGATGTTGAAGCGCATAACAGGTTGGAAACGATATCTTTTTATTTACCTTGTAGCTCTTGCAGCTTCTCATCTCCTGACAAGCTTTTTCCAAAGTCCACTACCGGATCAAAAGGAACCTGATAAAACGGTACAACTGAATGTCGTTAATGCCGACCAGTCTCTTTCCGATAAAAAGATTTCCATCGGTTATCAGGATGTCTATAACGGGTCTGAAGAAGACCCTCCAATATTATTGCTTGTGCCCGGGGGACCAGAAGGTCCTGAAGTATTTGAAGACATTATCACAGATTTATCATCACAAGTTCGGGTTTTAATTCCTCATTTACCGGGATACGGAGGGGAAAATGATAATCTCCCCAGCTATTCATTCGAAACCTCATCTAAGTATACTTCACAATTCTTAGATGCTCTTGGCATATCCAAGGCTCATGTGTTTGGGTTTGGACTAGGCGGACCCAGTGCTATACATTTAGCTCATGATCACCCCCAGAATATTGCTTCTGTTGGTCTCATAGCATCTGTTGGAGTGCAAGAGTTGCAGTTGTTGGGCAGTTACCGTTTAAATCACGCCGTGCACGGTATGCAGCTGGGAGCAGTATGGTTGTTGCATAATGCCATCCCACACTTTGGACTTTTTGAGGCTATAGACCTTGATGTTTCTTATGCCAAAAGGCACTACGAGTCGGACCAGCGGCCACTCCGTTCGTATTTAGAACAGTATGAACAACCCATGCTGATCGTGCATGGCAAAGATGACCCACTCGTACCTCTTGCAGCCGCTCAGGAACATCACCGCATAGTTCCCCAGAGCGAATTGCAGTTATTTGGTGCTGATCACGACCTGCTAGAAACGCATAGCGATTCTGTAAGTCAATCTATTGTTAGTTTTATCAACGAGGTAGAGCAAGGAGCAGCTATTACGGCGGAAAATGCAAATAAAGAACGTATTCAGGAAGCCCAAAAATCATTTTCCAACGTAGAGTTCGCCAAATTCGAAGGCGTTTCGCTTCTTATCATCATGCTCATCATCATTTTAGGAACGTTGATCAGTGAAGACTTAACCTGTATTGGGGCTGGGTTATTGGTGGCACGGGGACTTATTGGATTTTGGCCTGCTACACTGGCTTGCTTTCTCGGAATTTTTATTGGTGATGTGGGATTATATGTGGCAGGTAGAGTGTTGGGACGACCAGCCATTAAAAGAGCGCCATTCAAATGGGTTATATCCGAAAATGATCTTGAGAAAAGTGCACAGTGGTTTAAGGTAAAAGGTCCGGTAATTATTATTGCCACCCGATTTTTACCCGGCAGCCGAATGCCAACCTATTTTAGTGCGGGGGTCATAAAGGCGGGTTTTTGGATGTTTATATTCTACTTTATTCTTGCAGGTCTTGTTTGGACGCCCCTGTTGGTAGGGGGTTCAAAGCTTCTTGGAAATGAGTTAATACGATACCTTACATTATATCAGGATTACGCTATTTGGGTATTTCTGGGGGCTGTTATACTTATCATTTTAATAGTAAAATTGATTATTCCCGCTTTTAGCTATAAGGGTCGACGACTGCTGCTTTCTCGATATCGGAAATTAACCCATTGGCAATATTGGTGGTCATTTATCATTTGTCTTCCCGTTACGGGTTATATTCTTTATTTGGGGATCAAATATCGGTGTCTGACCTTGTTTACTGCGGCCAACCCTGCTATTCAGAATAGTGGGCTACCAAGGAGTTCTAAAAGTGAATTTTTAGACGTTTATAAAGAGTCTCCGTCGATAGCGACCTATAAGAAGATTACTTTTGATGATGACTTAAAAAACATGGTAGATAAAGCTAGCCATTTCATCAAAGAACATAGCCTACATTTTCCCGTAATTCTAAAACCTGATACAGCAAAGGAGGGAAGGGGTGTTAAAGTGATCAAAGATCGATATGCCTTGCAAGAATATCTGGATAATTGCTCAGGAGATGTAATTATCCAGGAGTACGTTGAAGGAGAAGAGGTTGAAATCTTCTATTATCAAAAACCGAACGAGGAGCGGGGAAACATTTTTTCTATCACCAAGAAAGAAAGACCACAAGTTGTAGCCGATGGCAAAAAGACGGTACAAGAGCTTATTTTATCTGATGATGACACGGTAACAAGAGGGAAAGAATACCTTGAACAGAATGAGGATCGCTTATATAAGATACCGGATGAGGGGGAAGTAATTAAACTTGTTGACATTGGAACCTATGCCCGCGGCGCTATTTTTAGTAACAATGAGGACCTTATTACCGAACCGCTGACCGAAAAAATGCATACGATTTGTAAATCAGCTAATGGATTTAATATCGGTAGGCTTGATATTATAGTGCCAGACTATGAACTGTTAAAACAGGGTAAGGGATTAAAAGTTATCGAAGTAAGTGATATAACTTACCGACCAGCAGTCATTTATGACAAAAGCCTTTCATTTATTGAAGGACAGAAAATGCTGATGAGGCTGTGGGCCATTACTTTTGAAATAGGAGATCAACAAAGAGAAATGGGGGAGGAGGTCACCCAATTACTTCCTTTTCTAAAGCAGTTTTTCAATCGTTTAACAACAGCTAAAAAAGATTGATGCTAAAAATATTTCCCTAGCATCTCTTTGGCTTTAGGATGATCAAGCTCCGCTGCTTTTTGAAAGTCTTCTTCGGCCTTATCCATTTGTTCTGATATCATATAGCTGCATCCACGATTGAAAAAGAGCTCTCCGTTGGTACCATCATTTTCGATTGCACTGGTAAAATGATTAATAGCCTGTTCATGTTCACCCAAAATATGTGCGTATACCATGGCAGCTCCCTTTTGAGCAGTGGCATTCTTCGTATTAGCATCAATAGCTTTTTTGAACTGTGCCAATGCCTTTTGAGGCTTGCCATTATTGTGATACAGGGTGCCCAGGAGTTGCAAGAGCTGATCATCTTCCGGTTGTTGGTCGATAGCAAAGAGAAGAAACCGTTCTGCCTCCTCGTAGCTCTCGTTCAACACCTTGATAAGCGCCTTATTACGGAGAGCCTCGGGGTGACCCGGTTCCCTGTTCAAAACCTCATTGAACAGCCGTAGGGCATGTTCATGGTTTTCATTGTCCAAATTCTCTTTGGCTCGTTTATAAATCTTTTCTGTCTTCTGACCCATAAATTGTTAGTGCAACTTCGTTCAAAAGTTTAAAATAGTAATTTTGTTTATATACGAAAGATTAATTTTATCCGCGTTTTGCACTTTCTTTGAATTGATCTATAGCTGCCATATTGTGTACCGCGTCAGCAAGGGGCGTTGGTACCGCATTATCATGTAATATGGCCTCAGAGAATGCTTCTGCCTGCAGCGTATATTGATCTAAGGGTGGAAATCGAAGCTCCCGCTTTTCTCCATTTTTATATAGCCAAATGCAGGTGGTTTGGTCGGGGGGCGCATTAAAAGGAATATCAATAACAATTCGACCCTCCGTTCCTACAATATCCACTTGTTGATGCGGGGCCGTTTGTGTAGCACAGCTAAAGGTAGCAGTGCCGGAACTAAATTCAAGGGTGCCCGAAGCCAGGTAGTCGGTATTAAATTCGGGATCAATTTTCCAGTAACCGGAAATATTAGACGGCTCTTCATCAAAAAGGAACCGTGATAATGATATGCAATAGCAACCAATGTCCATGAGTCCTCCACCGCCCATGCCGGCTTTATTACGAATATTCTCAGAATCGTCGTTATAGTAAGAGAAGAAAGAGTTTACTGTTTTGAGCGCGCCTATTGCTCCCTCTTCAACCAGCGACTTGGCTTTTTTCCACTGTGGATGAAAGCGATACATAAAAGCCTCCATCACCTTAAGGTTGGGATATGCTTCGGCCTTTTGTAATAGCTCCTGTGCTTCCAGTTTGTTGAGTGATAGGGGCTTTTCACAAAGTACATGCTTTCCGGCCTCTAGTGCTTCTATCGTTTGGGGGACATGCAGGTGGTTGGGCAGGGGATTATAAACAGCGTCTATTGTTTCATCTGCCAGCAACTCCTTGTATGAACCGTATGCCCTTGAGATGTCCAAGTTTTGAGCTGCCTGTTTTGCTTTCTCCTTAGATCGGGATGCTATGCTCTTTACGGAGCAATGTTTGGCCTGTTGTATAGCCGGAATAACTTTTTCAATACCGATCTTGGCGGTGCTAAGGATGCCCCAGTTAACAGTATTCATTGATCATTGATGGTTGAAAAATTGACCTTAGTATCCCAAAATATTAGCTGGCCAGCAAATATAAGACCGCGAATCGTGCATTTTCTTTAATGTTACATCCAGGGTCCGGGGTAGTAAAATTAAGGGTAATTGGAGTTCCTCTTTCTTCAGTGGCCAGCATGGAAGCGTTAGAGATGATCCCAGCAGCACGGGCATGAGCGTGAAGTCCAACAAGGGCTACCGTATCTTCGGCTTCTTGAATGGTTTCGTTCATTGTTGCCTGGTAGTGGCCCTGTGGCAAATTCCACCATCCATAATCATCACCTTGGTTCTTCTGAGGAGTAATTAATTCCTTTTCGGCGGCCTTGAATTCACTTCCGCCAAAGTCGAGCGATCCTGCTTTGGTATATTTATGGATGGAATTGACCGTCAAATCAAAATGCGTGTTATGCTGCTGGGTTTCTTCATGAATAATACTGTTAACATGATTGCGAAGCTCACTAGATTTCAGAAAAAACATAATGCAATATTAGGTTGTATAGTGTTAGACGTTATCAACAAAAAATGCAGAATTTATGATTCCTATAGAAATACTAATTGTCAGGGTCATTAATCCACCATTGATTAATGATGACACCCAAAGGGCAATCAAATAACTGAAATTTAGCTCGATGAATGATACATGTACCGAGCTAATATTCTAATTGATATTGTTCTTTAAT
>JBEPWP010000044.1:0-11066 GCA_041642355.1 Fodinibius sp.
AGAGAGTACTAAGCGAAAACTCAACACCCTCTCTTAAATGGTTTTTAACCACTCCCCTATATATGTAAAATTGTGCAAACAAAAAAATATCAGGTACTAGCTGACGTTAAAAAAAGGTTGTCGTAAGTATAGATTATTCAATATTTGCCATATTTCGTTGCCAAATATCATGTTACAGCGATATATAACTACGTTTTTTCTTCCTTTACAAATATTTAGGAGTTAAGCCTAGAAATTCTTAAGAATTTCACTACTCCCAAATTCAGCATTTCTGCCCTCCCAAGGTGTTTTTTGTATAATTTCAGTCTTGGTTTTTCAAAAACAAAATTTAAGAGCAAAAATATTCCCACATATATTTAAGGGAAAACCTTATATACAAAAAGCGCCGAACTTAATTTAGTCCGGCGCTTTTTAATAAACTATTTAAGCTTTAATTAATTATTACTTTCCGCTTTTGTAACAATTTCAATTACCCCATACCCACCTTCACTACCATACTGTGAAGCTTCAGATTCAGGTAATAATCTCACAGATTTTATTTCCCCTTCAGAAAACATTTGTGCAACATTAGGAAAATCACGACCTGCCTTCTGGCCATCAACAACAAATAACGGTTGTCGCCGGTTGCTGTCTCCTACTGCATATTCTCCTTTTCTATCAGCTGTTGCCCCTCGGCTTACTCCCGAAAATCCTCTGGGACGCAACATAACCTTGGCATAATCCCCACTGCCAGTTATTTGAACACCATTAATGCGTCGAAGGTGATCTTCTAATGTCATGTTTTCAATCCCATCAATACCAGCCGTACTTTTTTGGCTTGTACTGCTAGTTGCACAGCCTGATATTATTAATAATAATATAATAACGAATAATTTTATTCCTTTGTTTAAAGATTCCATAACCCTGATTTTTTAGATTTGACTGTGTTAAAATAGTACAAACAAATAGTTAATTAGTAAAAATTATCAATTACATTAATTTTTTAGAACTAAATATATTCATTAGTTAATGATAAGAGCTATTTTATTTGGACATTTCCATATTCAAGTATTTTCCAGTCAGGTCAACTATTCACTTCATCCAAGCCAACCTTCCCGGTCCAAACTCCGATATTGAATGGCTTCAGCAATATGATTGGATTGAATATTTTCTGAGCGTTCAAGATCTGCTATGGTTCGAGAAACTTTTAGAATGCGATCATATGCACGGGCTGATAATCCTAGTGATGTGATAGCTTTTTTTAGCATCTGTTTACCAGCATCATTTAGCGTACATATTTTTCGAGACATCTTTGTGTTCATCTGTGCATTACAATATACATTTTCGATTCCCATAAACCGTTGTGTCTGAACTTTTCGAGCTTGTATCACCCTTTTTCTTATCTCATGTGATGATTCTCCCTTTGATTTACTGGAAAGTTCATCATAACTCACTTTTTGCACCTCAATATGAAGATCAATCCGATCAAGCATGGGTCCACTTATTTTACTCAAATACCGTTGCATCTGGGCCGGTGAAGCTCCACCGGGATCGGTAGGATCATACCAATCGCCCGTCGGTGAGGGATTCATCGAAGCCACCAGCATGATACGACTGGGATAACTTACACTCATGCGTGCACGAGATATGCTAACAGATCCATCTTCAAGAGGCTGACGCATTACCTCTAAAGCACTACGCTTAAATTCGGGCAGCTCATCCAAAAATAAAACTCCGTTATGGGCCATAGAAATTTCACCCGGCATGGGTATGCTACCGCCTCCAACCAAAGCTACATCCGAGACGGTGTGATGAGGAGAACGGAATGGTCGCTGAGTCACCAAGGCTTCTCCTGTTGGCAATAAGCCAGCTACTGAATGTATTTTAGTAGTTTCGATCGCTTCATCAAGTGTCAGTGGCGGCAATATGGTTGGCAACCTTCGGGCCATCATTGTTTTACCCGAACCGGGAGGCCCCACCATAATAACATTATGCCCTCCAGCGGCCGCTACCTCCAACGCACGTTTTACGTTTTCCTGCCCTCGGACGTCACTAAAATCCAATATTTCCCCCTCTCCATTACGCCTAAACATCTTTTTTATATCTATATTCAAGGGCTGATAAGATTCCAGATCGTGCAACCAGCCCATCACCTCTGTCAAATGCTCAAAAGCATAGACATTAATTCCATCGACAACTGCTGCTTCTGGACCGTTTTCTGCAGGAACCACCATATTTTTAAGTCCTTTATCCCGTGTCTGAACTGCCATCGGTAATACACCATTAACAGGTCGTAATTTTCCATCCAGCGCCAACTCACCTAATATCAGCGTATCCTCAAGTTTATCCGTTTTTATTTGCCCCGACACATTTAATAATGTAACTGCAATTGGCAAATCAAACGCACTACCTTCTTTGGGCAAATCAGCGGGGGCTAAATTAACCGTGATACGTCCCTTCGGAAATTCAGCATTTGAATTCTTTAGTGCCGCCTCAATACGATCACTGGATTCACTTACGGCACGATCCGGTAATCCCACTAAAAAATATTTTGGAATTCCCGTTGACATATTTGTTTCAACCTCAATAAGACGGGCATCAACTCCAATTGTAGAAGCACAATAGACTCGTGATAACATAATATCTCCTGATGAATCATTTACAATTATTTAACGTAGTAAGACCCTAAAGAAAACAGTTCCTTACAAAACAGATCCATTTTTTTACTAATTTTCCTCAAAAACATAACTATCATGGAAGCTTCAAACTCACAAAAAACGTTTAAGGAAGAAATAACCGGTACTGTCAATGAAATTATCAGCCAGGTAAAAAAACTGATACGGGAGGGAAATGCCCGACGAGTAATTATTAAAGACCAAAAGGGCAAGGTATTATTTCAGTCTCAGTTAACAGTAGGTGTTGGAGGAGCAGCTTTATTGACCACTATAGCACCTATTGTATCTGCAATCGGAATGTTTGCCTTATTTATGAATGACGTAAAAATTATCGTCGAACGATATCCGGACGAGGAATCTGATCAAAACAACGACGAATACGAAGTAGAAGCAGAATATATCGAGATTCGGGATGAGGAAGAATCTGATGACCCAAAGAAAAAAAATCCACAGAAGGGAAAACCGATAAAACGGTAGGAAAAGATGAAGAGCAGTAAGCAGGTGACAGGATATTCCTGTATCCCACTTACTGCCAACTGAATAATTACTTCCAGTGCTCTTCTGCTACGGCTTCTTTACTAACTTTAGCTTCCGCCAAGTAGCGCTCAGCATCGAGGGCAGCTTTACACCCTGTCCCCGCTGCCGTAACGGCCTGACGATATACCGCATCCATTGCATCGCCACAGGCAAAGATGCCGGGCATATCTGTTTTGGTTGACTGCCCTTTGGTTTGGATATATCCAACGTCATCCATTTCGAGCACACCTTTAAATAGGTCGGTATTTGGTTTGTGTCCAATAGCAATAAAGACACCCGTCACATCGTCAAGTATCGTAGTTTCCTGAGTTTCGTTATTGATCACTTTCACACCATCAACGGCATCTTCTCCCAGCACTTCTTCGAGTTCGGTATCCCACATAAACTCGATTTTATCATCATTAAAAGCCCGCTCTTGCATCGCTTTTGAAGCGCGTAGTTCTTGCCGTCGGTGCAACACCGTAACTTTGCTTGCAAATTTTGTCAGGAAGGTAGCCTCTTCCATTGCCGTATCACCGCCCCCGACGACAATTACGTGCTGATCACGGAAAAAAGCACCATCACAAGTTGCACAAGCCGAAACACCCTTGCCACGCATTTCTTGCTCACTTTCAAGTCCCAGCCACTTTGCCGAAGCACCTGTAGATACAATAATTGCCCTAGACTTAATTTCTATTTCTTCATCAATGGTTAATGCATAGGGACGTTCATCAAATTCGATATTTGTTACCATTCCATAGCGTGTGTCAGCCCCAAACCGCTGAGCCTGCTCACGGAAATCCTGCATCATCTTGGGTCCCATCACGCCCTCGGGATAACCGGGATAATTTTCCACATCGGTCGTTTGCATTAACTGTCCACCGGGTTCAGGCCCCTCAAATACAATAGGATTCAAATCTGCCCGAGCCGCATACAACGCAGCCGTCAATCCAGCGGGCCCACTTCCTACAATAACAACATCAAACGTTTTTCCTGCAATATCTTCCATGAATAACTCTTACTATTTTCGCTTTATTAATTTCATCTAAAGGTACAAAATTATGAAGTAATGATTGAGTCGATATTTCCTATGGTGCCTATAAGATTCATCAATTAATTCCTTGTGCACCAGATGAACAAGAACGCCAATATCTTACTTTTCTTATTTGCAAAACTGTAACTTTTCAATAAGTTGTGATTTAACCTATAACTTTTCGGGTGTCTATTGTGATTATAGCTATTCCAAAAGAAACGGCCGAACGCGAGAAACGAGTTGCCCTTATCCCGGATACGGTTTCAAAACTCGTTGATAATAACCATGACGTCTGGGTAGAATCGGAGGCAGGAAAAGCTTCCAGCTATTTGGATGAGTCCTATCAATCAGCAGGTGCCAAAATTATTAACGATCGTGCTACTCTTTTTTCTGATGCTGATATCCTAATCAGTATTCAACCTCCTGCCCAGGAAGACCTCGGCAAAATGAAGTCAGAAAGTGTTCTAATCTGTCTGCTTTGGGCGCTCCAAAATGAGGATTTAGTCAACTTCTTGAAAGAACAAAGTATTACCGCCCTTGGGATGGATGCCATCCCTCGTATCTCCCGTGCACAAAGTATGGATGCACTTTCATCGATGAGCTCTATTGCAGGATACAAATCCGCCCTCATCGCAGCCAACGAACTGGATCGGTACATGCCGATGATGATGACCGCGGCTGGAACAGTAGCTCCGGCCAAAGTACTGGTGCTCGGCGCTGGCGTAGCGGGACTTCAGGCTATTGCCACCACCAAACGACTGGGTGCCAAGATCGAAGCATTTGATATTCGTCCCGCTGTTAAAGAACAAGTTGAAAGTTTGGGAGCTACCTTTGTGGAAGTCCCCGATCTGGATGACGAATCGGAAACCGAGGGCGGATATGCCAAAGAATTGGCCGAAGACGAGCAAGAACGTCAGCGACAGGTTATTCATGAACATGCAAAAAAATCAGATATTATTATTACCACAGCCCTGATTCCCGGCAAACCTGCACCACTCTTGGTTACCAAAGAAATGGTTCAAGATATGCACGCTGGAGCTGTTATTGTGGATTTAGCTGCAGAACAGGGTGGAAACTGTGAACTTACCGAACCGGGAGAAACTACTAAGGTGAATGAGGTGAAAGTTATTGGCCCGCTGAATATTCCCAGCATGTTGGCCTATCACGCCAGTCAGTTGTATTCCAAAAACATGCTTTCGTTATTAGATCACCTAATTAATGAAGACGGAAAACCGGAATTCGATTTTGAAGATGAAATTACATTAAACACAACCATAACGCACAAGGGTGAAATAATTAGCCCCATGCTTAAGGATAATTGAGAATGAGAAACTATGTCTGGACTCATATTTAACCTTTTTATCTTTGTACTGGCCTCATTCGTTGGCTTCGAGCTTATCTCCAAAGTACCACCCACGCTGCACACTCCGCTGATGTCGGGTGCCAATGCTATATCAGGTATTACTATTTTGGGAGCGCTCATTGTTGCAGGTCAGATCGATCACCAGGTAGCTCAATACATCGGCTTTGCCGCAATCGTTTTTGCAACTATTAATGTGGTAGGTGGATTTATGGTGACTGACCGCATGCTGGAAATGTTCAAGAAAAAAGATACCACCAATGAGTGATTTTCTACCATCGTCTATTCAGGCTATTCTCCCAGATCTTATCCAACTCATCTATCTGGTCGCTACTGGGATTTTCATTATCGGGATTAAACGACTCGGATCGCCCGCCACGGCTCGTTCGGGAAACCAGTTAGCAGCGCTGGGCATGTTTATCGGTGTCGTGGTTACCCTTTTTGACCAGCAGATTATAACCTACGAGTATATTATTGCCGGTATTCTAGTCGGAGCCGCGATCGGCGCCTATGCAGCGAAAAAAGTAGAAATGACGGCCATGCCCGAAATGGTGGCTATTTTCAACGGATTTGGTGGTGGAGCTTCGGCACTGGTAGCCTGGGGGGAATTTACTCGCTTCGAAGCTTCCGCCATTGCTACCCAGGATTTGGTTACGATTGGACTTAGTATTCTCATCGGATCGATCACCTTCACCGGTAGTTTTATCGCTTTCGGGAAGCTAAAGGGATTTATCAGTGGCAACCCCATCACCTTTCCGGGACACAATATTTTCAATGCCCTACTAACTGTTGGCACCTTGGGATTAGTCGGCTGGCTTGCTTTTGATCCCACCAGTCAACTTACGTTTTGGCTATTGTTTGGGATCGCCCTCCTGCTTGGAATTTTAACGGTGATCCCCATCGGTGGTGCCGACATGCCGGTTGTTATTTCGCTGCTTAACTCTTACTCCGGAATTGCAGCATCCATGGCGGGATTTGTAATTAATAACAACCTGCTCATTATTAGTGGAGCACTTGTCGGGGCAGCGGGACTTATTCTTACTAACATCATGTGTAAAGCAATGAATCGCTCGCTCGGCAATGTGCTCTTTGGAGCTTTTGGCGGAGACGATGGCTCAGGAGATGGTCCCGCAGCAGATACTGATAAAACGGTTCGTGAAACAACACCCGATGACGTCGCTCTGCAATGCGCTTATTCTGATCGCGTGATAATCGTCCCCGGATACGGATTGGCCGTCGCGCAAGCCCAGCACGTGCTCAAAGAAGTAGCCGATAAACTGGAGAAAAAGGGTGTGGAAGTAAAATATGGTATTCATCCCGTTGCTGGACGAATGCCCGGGCACATGAATGTACTTTTAGCTGAGGCGGATGTGCCCTACGATCAGCTTTATGATATGGAACAAATCAATCCAGAATTTAAATCTACGGATGTCGTGCTGGTCATTGGGGCCAATGACGTTGTAAACCCCGTAGCAAAAACAGAACCCGGCAGCCCTATTTACGGAATGCCGATTATGAACGTGGATGAAGCCAAGCGAACAATTGTCTTTAAGCGAAGTCTAAATCCCGGTTTTGCCGGCATCGACAATCCGCTTTTCTATAAAGAATCCAACCAGATGTTTTTTGGGGATGCCAAAGAATCACTACAGGCTTTAAGTCAGGCTTTAGCTGAGGTTTAATTCAAGATTCAGGTGTCCATCCCTACTCAAATTCTACGCAACCTTCGGTAGGCTGATATACTGCCGCTGATTGTTGATATACAAGCTTACCCCCAAGATGTCCTACATACCCTAAAAACCCGCAACCTGTAATTAATAAAATTGCTAACCCAACGTGCAGGTATCTTTTAGTAAGAAAATTCAGGTAGCCTTTAACAACTACCCAGTCAATTACGACAAATGCCGAAAACAGATACCCCACTGTAAAAGCAAAGCGCTCATGTTCTTTAGCAACTGTAGGATCACATAGTGAACGTGCTACCTCTCCGTCAGCCAAAGTACCGGTATATACTGCAATCCAGGCTCCAACCGTACCAATAAAAACTAACAACCTTCCCGAAGGACGTAGATGAGGAAATCGTTTATGTAAAAACAGGCTCGTTATCCAAAACAATGAACCGATAACCAATATTGCTAACGGTATATGAACAACAAACGGGTGGATCATTTCCACCCGCCACATACTTAATGGTTCTTGCATTTTAATGAACCCCTATTGTTATTCAAGAATTTCAACCCGCAGGGGATCTAACCGCTGACCCACTTTTTCAACTTCTACACGCACTCTTTGCCCATTTGCCAGGCTATCAAACGGAACAGTAGTTGTGCCTTTTAACAACTCTGTTTCATCTATAAAATAGAGCTCCAGTGTTTGTTCATCCGAAATTGAAACATAAATTTCAGACTCTTCCGCATTCACTTCCTGTATAGTTCCCTCATAGATCCCACTTTCCACTACATCTGTTGACTCACCGCCACAGGCAACAACAAACATTAACACTATCGCGAAGCTTCCCAATTTTGTGATTAATGATTTCATAGTCGTTTGATGAATTTAATGATGATTAGAATGTCTTATAAAGTTAGAGAGTTTGTAGTCAGAAGCAAATATATTGATCATGGGGAAAAACATTATACCGAACCCCAACCGATTTAAATCCGGATCAAAATTGTAACCTAAACTTCTTCCTCATCCTGATCATAATGCTGCATGGCCATCCAAAAGAAAACCGCAGATAGTATTCCGCAGCAAGTAAACACCAGCATCAGGGCTTTTGATGCACCGTAATCACCGGTAAAAACCGTATCCATCAGCCAGCCGGTAAGAGGTGGACCAATACCAAAGCCTACTACGCTAATTACAAATAAATACAATCCACTGGCCAACGCCCGCATATTCGGCTTGACCAAATACTGTAAAATGGCAGCCGCGATACCGTTGTACGATGATGAAATCACATTCCCCAACCCAATAAGAATCAGTGCCATCATCGCAGTTTCAGCAAACAATCCAAAATAATAGAACGGCAGGCAAGCCAACGCGGCAACAACGCCCGGTACAAATCGGTATGCAGCCTTGAACCTTTGTGCCAACCAATCGGCCGCTTTTCCTGACGCCATCACGCTCAATCCCGTTGCCATCATAAACCATCCATATTGTGGAATTAGTGATCCGGCTCCATGAATATCGGTCAATACCTTTCCCACAAATCCCAAAATGGTGTAACCTGTGAAGGCCATAAATGAGAAGCCTAAAAAATGATAGCGCACGGTTTTTTTGCGGATGATATATCGAACTACATCGCCAAATGACTGCTCCGTATCATATCGCTGACTCTTTTTGGATTGTGTAATCCCTCTCGGAAATTCTTTGATCATAAACCACGCTATAGCAGCAATCAGCAATCCCGGAGCCCCAACAGCTTGCAGCGAAGTTCGCCAGTCGTAAGCTTCGGCAATTCCGCCCCCCACTAAAAAAGAAACCCCGATCCCTATAAAAATACCGGCTGCATAAATAGAGAAAACTGTTCCCCGCTGTTCGGGTTTAAAATAATCCGAGAGCAGGGAATACACTGCCGGACTTAATGCCGATTGGCTGATCCCCACGAAAAAACGAGCGACGATCAAAAACGTGAGAGAAGTTGCAAATCCACTGACAACCGTCATCAAGCTCCACACCACCAATCCGGCAATAATCATCAGCTTGCGGGAGTAGATATCGGCCAATCGTCCCATGGGGATACCGCAAAGCGCATAGATAAATGAAAAGGCTGTGCCGTAAAGGACTCCTACCTGAAAATTGCTGAGCGAAAGTTCATCCTGTATGCTCGGCGCCAGCACGGCAATAATTTGTCGATCCACAAAGCTGGAAATATAGATGAGTGTTAACAATCCCAACACGAGCCAAGCATAGGGACTCGAAACTAATTTCTTTGCCTTTTCTTTTGGTAGAGACATTCCGTTTGTTTTCATTTATTTTGTGAAGCCAAAGGTAGGGGAAATTATTCGTTGAAATCTACCTGAACCAACGACTTTTTGATTACAGATAATCATCCGCCAGCTAGCGGACAAAATGACATCGATTTTCTAAGCAAATATCACAGATAAATAATCATCACTCATGGCGAAAACCAAGCAGTACGAAGATCTCCCGAAACTACCCGAGAAATCTGAAGAAGAAAAAGCGCGAGCCCAGGAAATTTTAGAAAAACTATATGAGCATTATCCCAATCCCTATTGTGCACTGGATCATCGCAACCCTTTTGAGCTGTTGTGTGCCACTATTTTAAGCGCACAGTGTACCGACGTTCGTGTCAACAAGGTTACGCCAGATCTATTTGATGCCTATCCCACCCCCGAAGCCATGGCAGAAGCTCCTATTCAGGAATTAGAAGAGTTAGTTCGTTCGACGGGATTTTATCGCAACAAAGCCAAAGCCCTTAAGCAGTCATCACAAACCATTTTCGAGAAACATGATGGAGAAGTCCCCCAAAAGATGGACGACCTATTAGAATTATATGGAGTTGCTCGTAAAACGGCCAATGTGGTACTGGGCAACGCCTTCAATATAAATGTTGGAGTAGTGGTAGATACACACGTGCGTAGATTTGCCAATCGATATGGACTTACCGAGCACAAAAAAAATACGGATAAAATTGAGCGCGACCTGATGGCCTTGTTCCCTCGTAAACACTGGACAAACCTGTCACATCTGATGATACATCATGGGCGTAATGTCTGTAAGGCACGCATTTCTGATCCCCCGGAGCATCCGCTATGTAAAAATTATGGTCTCAATTGTAAGTGCCAGGCAATGCGGGAAAATAAATAACATAACCACAGGCTCATAAGGATTTAAAATATGAATGAACAAAAACTTTTCGATTCTAAATCACAACCTATTCCCCCATTACGACGGGATCTACAAATCATTCCTATACAAGAAAACGGGAGCGCCTTACTCTATTTTCATGATCAGCGGGGATATACCACGCCCGATTTTGCTTTGAAGCGCGAAGCCGGGCAACTGATTTCCCTGTTCGATGGACAGAAGAGCATTAACGACTTGGCATCTCATTTGGGTAATGGAGTGACCCAAGACGATCTGCTCCAATTCATACAGCTATTGGATAAAAACCGGGTACTTGCTTCCAACTATTTTGAGCAACATGCCGAAACGGTTGAAGCCGAATATGAATCGGGCACAACTCACCAGTCGGTAACCGCCGGTGGCTCCTATCCCGCTGATCCCGACGAGCTAAAAGATTACTTAGATGAAGCGTTTGCCAATCATACCGATGACAGAATCACGTCTGCCGACTCTGCCAAAGCGCTTTATGCCCCACATATCGATCCGCGCGTAGCCTTGGATAGCTACGTAAAAGCGTTTGCGCCCATTCGGGATTTAACACCCAAGCGTGTGGTTATATTAGCGACTTCTCACTACACCGGACTGTATCCCAATCTCTATCAAAACGATCCTTTCATTCTGGTCGATAGGGATT
>JBEPWP010000045.1:0-11018 GCA_041642355.1 Fodinibius sp.
AGTAAAAGGGAGTTCATTTGAACTCCCTTTTTTATTTTAGCTAGACAAGTGATAACATGTTAGAATCAGTCCACATACTTTATCTTCTCGATCTTTTGGGCGTAGCTGTTTTTGCCATCTCCGGGGCCTTGGCCGCCGGACGCAAAAGTCTAGATCTACTTGGAGTAGTCGTAATTGCCGTTGTGACAGCTGTAGGTGGTGGGACAACAAGAGATTTACTTTTAGATCGTCACCCGGTCTTCTGGATTGGCGATCCTACCTATCTGCTGGTCATACTAATTGCCTCCGTTTTAACTATCTGGTACACCCAGTATAAAGATCCCCCTGAAAAAGCGCTCTTAATAGCCGATGCACTTGGATTAGCAGTTTTTACCATTTTAGGGGCACAAATCACTCAAGAAGTGGTATCCAACAAGGTAATTATCGTGATCATGTCCGCCATTACCGGTACTGTTGGGGGATTAATCCGTGACGTTTTAAGTAACGAAATTCCACTTATCCTAAAGCGCGATATTTATGCAACGGCTGCATTGGCTGGAGCTTCTATTTACCTGCTGCTTCAAATCACAAATTTAGATTCAACCCTAAATATTATTGTTGGTATGCTAATTGTCGTGGGATTACGGCTTGCTGCAATCCAGTGGAACCTTCATCTACCACGTTTTAAATTGGAAGAATAAGTTGGTGTTTAATGTTTTTGTGATAATATTCCTTTAAGCTTAAATAAAAAGACGGGAGGTAAGATGAAACCACAGTTATTAACACTTTTCTTACTATTGTTTTCCTTCGTAGGTACAGTTCATGCCCAAGACATTGAAGTCACTCAATTCGAATTTGCCACCGCAATAGAAGATCGCAAACCCGCAGGAATTGATACTGCTTTTACAACCGATGTAGGAAATATATACAGTTTTACCCACATACAAGGAATCTCTGACACTACTCAAATCACTCACAAGTGGTATTACAAAGAAGTGGAAAAAGCTAGCGTTGAATTAACAGTCGCCTCAGATGACTGGCGAACATGGAGTTCAAAAACAATATCGCAAAACTGGACCGGACCTTGGCGCGTTATGGTAATAGGCCCGGATGGGGATGTTCTCGCTTCAAAAAATTTTGTTATTAAAGAAAATTAGTGGGCTTTAAGCCAGTTTTTAGCCAGGCCCATATCAACTTTTAATGGGCAGTCTAGTTCATAGGCAGATTCCATCAGTTCCTTTAACTTTTGAGGAACGGAATCTGTCTCATCCTCCGGCACTTCAAAAATGAGCTCATCATGTACCTGCAGCAGCATTCTTGTATGCAGCTCATTTGATTCCAGATACTTCTGGATATCAATCATTGCCTGTTTAATAATATCAGCCGCCGTTCCCTGAATAGGCATATTTATGGCGGTTCGCTCTGCAAAGGATCGACGATTCCAGTTACTTGCATTAATGTCGGATATATAACGACGACGCCCCATTAGTGTTTTTACATACCCATGTTCTTTGGCAAAAGCTTTTGTCTCATTAATGTATTCCAAGATTCCGGGGAAGCGCTCAAAATATTGATCAATCATTTTTTTCCCTTCATCATTGCTGATGCCCAATCTATTAGCCAGTCCATAAGCACTAACTCCGTAGGGAATTCCAAAGTTAACTTCTTTTGCTTTACGACGGTGATCCGAAGTAACATCATCCAATGAATCCAGATCAAAAATCTCTTTGGCCGTTCGGGAGTGTATATCTTCATCATTGTTAAACGCCTGAATCATATTTTCATCTCCAGACATAGAGGCAATAACGCGAAGTTCAACTTGTGAGTAATCTGCCGATAATAATTTAAACCCTTCATCAGCAATAAAAGCCTTGCGAATTTCTCGTCCGCGCTTGGTACGGATGGGAATATTTTGCAGGTTGGGATTCGATGATGAAAGCCGCCCCGTTGCAGCAATATGCTGATTAAAATCGGTATGAATGCGACCAGTTTCATCATTAATCAGCTTTGGAAGAGCATCTACATAAGTAGACTTCAATTTACTTAAAGCTCGGTATTCCAATATGAAATCCGGCATTTCGTAATCCTTGGCCAATTTCTTCAGCACTGACTCAGCCGTAGAATATTGACCCGTTTTAGTTTTTTTACCAGCAGGCAGTCCCATCTTGTCAAACATCACTTCGCCCAACTGTTTGGGAGAGTTAATATTAAATTCCGTGCCCGCCTTATCATAAATTTTTTGTTCAAGCTCCAATAGCTCATCCCGCAACGAAGCCGAAAGTTTCTCGAGCATCTCCCTATCCAGTAAAATACCATTCATCTCCATCTTAGCTAACACTTCGATGAGCGGAAACTCTAGCTGCTCCGCTATTTCATTGAGCTCATCGTTGGCCAACTTATCTCCCAATATCTTATAAAGTCTTAGCGTGATATCAGCATCTTCACAGGCATATACCCGGACTTCTTCAGGATCAAATTCATCCATCGATTTCTGATTACGTCCACTGCCAATCAAATCAGTAATGGGAATAGGCTCGTAATTTAGATACTCCTCAGCCAAAGTATCCATCTTTAGCTTCTGATCTGCATCAATGAGATAAGCCGCAATCATGGTATCAAAAGCCTTGCCCTGAACCTCTAAGCCGGCCCGTCGGAGCATCATATAATCAAACTTAAAATTATGTGCAACTTTTAGCGTAGTAGGATCGGTAAAAATAGGGCTTAATATATCCAAAGCCTCTTTTTCATCGAATCCCTGCTCTCCATTGAGGGGTACATAATAAGCCACACCGGGAGTAGCAGAAATCGCAATACCAACCAACGAATTTTCCATGGGGTCAACACCGTCCGTTTCTGTATCAAAACAGAATGCATTTTTTCCACTGATCTTATCAACCAAGTCTTCAAGATTTTCTTTGGTATCTACCAATTCGTAGGTAACAATATCTTCGTCATAACTTTCTAATGGAGATTCTTCCTCAGTTTCATCATCCGCAAGAAAAAGGTCGCCCTGATTTTTATTTCCTGAATCAGATTTTTTATCTGTCGAGCGAACAATCTCTTCTCCCAGATACTTCTTTGTGAGGGTACGAAACTCCATCCGTTTAAAGAAAGCCCCAAGCTTTTCGTCATTTGCCCCCTCCCAGTCAAGCTCTTCCCATTTTACAGTATCGGGCACATCAGTCTTAATCTTTACCATCTCTTTGGCATGCAGGGCTTCTTCGGCATACTCCTGTAATCCTTCGCGATGTCGTTTAGAACTCATATTTGGCGCATCTTCGATAGCCGCTTCTAGGGTACCGTACTTGTTGATAAGTTTGGGAGCTCCTTTTTTGCCAATTCCCTTTACGCCCGGAATATTATCCGATTTATCACCAAGAATAGCCAACACATCTACCACCTTCTCCGGATAAACTCCAAAATAATCTTTGACTCCTTCTCGGTCTATCAGGTTAAACCCCCCATTTTGATTATCGGGTTTATACATTGTGATATGATCGTGCACCAGTTGCATAAAATCTTTATCAGGCGTAACTAGAAACACATCAACATCTTCGGCGTTTGCACGATCGGCAACCGTGCCGATAATATCATCAGCCTCGTACCCATCCTGTTCGATATTTTTAATACCGTAACCCTCGATCATCTCCTTAATCAGAGGAATGCCAATGGTCAATTCTTCGGGCTGTGGCGGGCGATTGGCTTTATAATCTTCATCCATTTCGTGCCTAAAAGTCGGCTCCTTGGTATCCCAGGCTACGGCAATATGCGTAGGTTCATGCTCCTCAAGCAATTTTTCTAGCGTATTGGCAAATCCCAAAATAGGTCCAGTTGGAATACCTTCAGAATTCTGTAGATTACTGCTGATAAATGCAAAGTGTGAACGATAGGCCAGCGCCATACCATCCAATAAAAACAGGAGACTTTTAGACATGCTTTTTACTTAAACTTAAAGCGTTAAAATTCTTACCATATGGTTCTTAAATTATCCGGTAAAAGGTAAAACTTTTTAGTGTGGTTTTCGAATAACAACTTCATCAATATAATTCACTGAACTCTTTCATGGGCTTAAAAAACGAAGCACAATCAGCATTCCAAAATACCAAGTCCTTTTACAAGGAATACGTTTCGGGCATGACCCGCGAACGTATGGGCAAAGAATTTTACAAAGATACCGATCGTCTTAAGCAACTTTATGCTGAAGCCATTGGTGAAGATATTGAAAAACCTGACGATCAAAGTATTCCCGGGCATTTAAAAATAATGCGGCTGTTTTCAGCCCTAACGCAGCGGCTAAACCCCACCCGGCGACTAATATTTGGGTTATCAGTTGTTTCGTTTTTATCACATTACCTATTTGGATTCCTTCAACTTACTGGCATTGTTTTTTTCTATAACCTGCTGTTGCCTTTTGCCTTTATTTCGATGTTGATGCTGTTGCTCGTTGAGCTATTGGAAAAATCGGATGTGAAACGAGAGATAGATCTTGCAAGAGAAATTCAGCTGAGCCTCTTGCCCAACACTGAACATTATCGCAATAACCTGGAAATTGCCTGTTTTGCAAATACGGCCAAAGAAGTTGGCGGCGATTATGTAGATATTATTGAAACGGATGAGGGTACATATATTGTCATTGCAGATGTCTCCGGCAAAGGACTTTCGGCCGCTCTGTATATGGTACGCATGCAGGCTTTGGTACATCTTATCATTGAAAAGAGCCATCCTTCACCAAAGGAGCTTTTCCTTGAGCTTAACAACTACGTGAAGTCAGATATTAAGGACAAAACCTTTGTTACCGCTTGTGCTGCATTTTTTCCCAACGATGAGGATCACTTTATCTTTGCACGTGCTGGGCACAACGCGCCCATCCTCTTTAGTAAAGAACGCGATGCTACCTTTGATTTACGTTCCGATGGTTTTGCCCTAGGTATGACAAATTCCCAAAATATGGAGCAACACCTGCAGGAAAAGAAATTCCATTTTAAATCCGGTGACAGCATCCTCTTTTATACGGATGGTCTTACCGAATCGCGGAATGAATGGGGTGAAGAATACGGTGATGAACGACTCGACGGTATTATGAGTGTTTACGGCTCACTTCATGCCAAGTCAATTATCCATAAAATCCACTCTTCGCTAGAAAACTTTATTGGTAGCGAAGAACCAGTAGATGACGTCACCTTTACCTGTGTCCATCACCTAACAAATAAATAAAGCGGTCTACCTACTAAGCAGACCGCTTTTTTTATATTCAAGAGTTATTAAAGAAGCTTAAGCGTTTCTTCCACCATTCGATCACTAGTAATACCATATTGCTGGAAAATCTCCTCGTAGGGTGCAGAGGCTCCAAAACGGTCAACCCCAATAACTGTTCCCTCTGTGCCGACCCATTCTTTCCATCCTTGGGTTGCAGCAGCTTCAATAGAAACACGTGTGGTTACTTCTTTGGGCAACACCTTTTCTTTATAATCTTCGTTCTGTTCTCTGAAAAGCTCCCACGAAGGCATGCTTACTACTCTTGCGTCAACATCTTTGTCAGCAAGCTTTTCTTTGGCTTGCATTGCCCGATAGACTTCCGATCCACTGCCCATCAAAATAGCATCAGGCTTAGCCTTCTGTGAGTCAGAAAGAATGTACCCCCCTTTTGTTGCATTTTGAGCAGCATTTTCTTCATTCCGTTCAAAAGTAGGTACATTTTGACGGGTTAGAACAAGGATCGAAGGCCCTTTTTTATATTGCAAGGCTGCTTTCCAGCTCCAGCCAACCTCGTTGGCATCAGCAGGACGCCACACTGACACATTTGGCATTGCCCGCAATGATGCCAAGTGTTCTATAGGTTGATGTGTGGGGCCATCTTCCCCCAATCCTATACTATCGTGAGTCAATACAAAAATTGATGGAATATGAGACAACGCAGCTATGCGAATGGCCGGACGACAATAGTCTGAAAAGATCAAAAAGGTCCCACCATATGGGATAACCCCTTTGTGTAGAGCCATGCCGTTTAAAGCGGCCCCCATCGCGTGTTCCCGTACTCCAAAATGGATATAACGACCGCTATAATCAGCAGCTGAGAAAATACCGGCATCATCAATCCAAGTTTTGTTACTTCCAGTTAAATCTGCAGATCCCCCTATCATATGCGGAATATTCTCAGCAAGTGATTGTAACACTTTACCTGATGAAGCCCGGGTTGCCATGCCTTTCTCATCTGCTTCAAACGTGGGTAGTATATCTTCAAAGTTATTAGGAAGCTCTCTGTTTATCGCATTTATGAATGCTTCTGCTTGTTCAGCATTCTCTTCTTTAAATTGTTGGAATGTGTTTTCCCATTGTTGATGTTCTTTGGCTCCTTTTTCAACAGCAGTACGGAAATGGGTCAGTGCTTCCTCAGGTATGTGAAATTTAGCATCCGTATCCCAATTGAGATTTTCTTTTGTCTTTTTGATCTCTTCTTCCCCCAGTGGAGCTCCGTGTGACGCCGCCGTATCCTGTTTATTGGGACTGCCAAATCCGATGTGTGTGTTACAAAGTATCAACGAAGGACGATCAGTTTCAGCCTGCGATTCTTCAATTGCTTGTTCTATCTCTTGTCGATCATGTCCATCAACCTTGATAGTATGCCATTTGTTGGCCTCAAAACGTTTTGCAACATCTTCGGTAAACGCCAAATCTGTACTTCCATCAATAGAAATTTCGTTATCATCGTACAGATAAATCAGTTTTCCCAGCTCAAGATGGCCGGCTAGTGAAGCCGCTTCCTGAGAAATACCCTCCATTAAATCACCGTCACTTACTATACCATAGGTGTAGTGATCCGTGATTTGATGATCCTCAGTATTAAATTTAGCACTCAAATGCTCTTCTGCCATTGCCATTCCAACGCCTGTAGCAAACCCTTGGCCCAATGGACCGGTGGTTGTTTCCACTCCCGGTGTCAATCCATATTCGGGATGTCCAGGTGTTAAACTTCCCCACTGGCGAAAGTTTTTTAACTCATCAAGAGAAAGGTCATAGCCTGAAAGGTGCAATAAACTATAAAGCAACATGGAACCATGCCCCGCAGAAAGTATAAATCGATCGCGATCGTACCAATCAGGATTGGCAGGATCATGTTTTAAAAATTTAGTCCATAACACATAGGCAGCATCGGCCATACCCATGGGCATACCGGGATGTCCAGATTCCGCTGCTTGCACAGCGTCAATAGAAAGAGTTCTAATCGTATTAACACATAGCTCGTCAAGTGAGGATTGTTTTGAGCTCATTTTTTTGAGAGTCTGGTTTTATTTGAGGGCCAAAATTAGATGCTGAAAATAGTCAATGCTCAGCTTACTTAAAAGCAAAGTTCTACAAAATAAAAAAGGCCTCCCAATGTGGAGGCCTTCAATAATACCTGAATTTAAAAGTTAATTATTCAGTAGCATTTTCACATTCAAGTTCATACTCCATCTGATGTTCAGCAGGAGATTTGAAAGAACCATAAGCCGCATTGTTAAACGCACCACATGCATTTTCTTTCTGGCCAAGTCCCTGATAAGCAGTTCCTAGCTCGAAATAGATTTTAGCTTTGTCAGTACGTCCACCCGTCTCGTAACCGAGTGCCTCTTTTGAATGGTCTACCGCCTGCTGCCAGTCTTGGGTCTTGTTAAAGGCCTCCGCTAAACGATAATGAGCATCAGCAGAACTTGAATCATACTCAAGTGCTCTGTTTAACAGTTCTTTAGCTCGTGAGAAGTTTTTATTCTCAGTAGCCTTTGCACCACGATAAACAAGCTCGTCGCGAGCAGCATCTCTAGCTCTGGAAACGATTTGGCTGTCGTTAGTCTTTTGGCCTACCTCAATAGCCTGATCAAATAGATCAATAGAGCGTTCTAATTCCGTTCCTTCAATCTTTTTAAGGACAATACCTTTCTGATAATATGCCTTTGCATAGTTCGCATCATTGGCAATTACTTCATCAAGCGTTGCTAGTGCATCTTGGAAATTTTGCTGCTTATACTGCAGGATAGACTTGCTATACAGCAGTTGGTTAATTACGCCAGTAGCCTGATTGGCAATTTGGGAATTATCATATTCATTGGCCACATCTTTGGTTTCTCGAAAAGCCTCAATAGTTTCGTCCAGCTTACCAAGCGATTGGTTTTGCTTAAAGGCACGATAATTATCGAGTGCCATCTGTCGATAAACTTCGGGCAATTTTCCCTTAGCTCGTTCAACAATATCCTGACCTTCCGGTCCAAGTTGGTTGCCAACCTCAATCGCTTTCTTAAATTGTTCAATAGCTGTCTGGTAATCACCGCTCTGAACCATCTCCCGAGCACTATTATACGTTTGGACGGCCTCTTTGCGATCTTGTGCTTCAGCGAATTGGCCTAACCCAAAAATAAAAAGACCAAGTAAAAATACAGTTATGCTTGATTTCAACGACTTCATTGTTTGTTCGGTTTATGGTTAAATTTACAAATACGCAAATGTAATGAATTAAACGATTTATATAAATGAAAACTAAATCGTGCGTATTTTATTGTTAGAGTATTTAAAAGATGTCCTTTTCGGCATTAGTTACATGTTATCTAATCCCTGATATCAAATTTTGTTTCAATGTATAACTATTTTTTTGATAAAATTAAAACCCTTTAGAAATTTGGACTCAATGTATGTTTCTGATAGAAATCACAAATAATGTCAACGGCCTCATCCTCATCATCCGTTAAATGAAATAAATCGATATCTTCTTCTGATATTGTCCCATTTTTAAGCATGGTATCTGCAATCCAATCCACTAATCCTCCCCAGTATTCAGTGCCTATCAGTACGATAGGAAACGCACTTATTTTTTTAGTTTGAATAAGTGTCAAAGCTTCAAAAAATTCATCCAAGGTCCCAAAACCACCAGGAAATACAATAAAACCCTGTGCATATTTAACAAACATCACTTTACGGGCAAAAAAGTAATGAAAGTTGATAATATAATCGTTATCAACAAATGAATTTACCCCTTGTTCGTGAGGTAACGTAACTCCTAGCCCTACTGATTTACCCCCTCCCTTTTGAGCTCCTTTGTTTGCAGCTTCCATAATTCCGGGGCCTCCACCGGTGATAATTCCAAATCCCCTTTCGGTAACTTTCTTTGCCGTTTGTTCGGCCATTTCATAATAGGTATCACCTTCTTTCATGCGTGCAGATCCAAAAATTGATACACACGGCCCAATTTTAAAAAGCTTATCATACCCTTCGACAAATTCACCCATAATCTTGAAAATACTCCAGACATCACTCTCGTGACTGTCGCCAAAATTATCGGGTACTGTTAGCTTATTAATGTCGTTTTTACTACTCATAATTCTTTTACTTTGCTATTAAATCAATTGACAATGTAAGCCCCGGCGTGTTCGACTGTGCCATTACAGCTGGCTTTACACGTGGACGCATACTTAAATCTTTTGATACATCAAACGAACGCATGTGTGCAAATACATAAGCGTCAACGATATTGAGGCCGTACGCAAGAACAATTCCTACATAAACAAGGTCTCGATTATTTCTAAACTTATTTCGTAGATCGCGCACCTCGTTCAAATTTGCATTCTCGGGAATGTACGATGGTGTTTGGCCAAATCGTAAATCTTCGGGCGTATCTGGGTTCAAATTATAATACGCGGCACGGTAATCATGATATTTTTTTGTCAGATGTACACTGTAATAGCCAAGCCCCCCCAATACTGCATAGACGATGGGTACCTTCCAGGTTTGATTGTTCACAATTTGCCCCCAACCGGGAATAATCATCGATTTGTAGAGAACGCTACTGGGATCGGGCAGATTATTGACATTCGTATTTGTGGTATCATTCTTAAAATCCAGTCTATAATCTGGAGATGAATATCCGTTAGTGGATTTGTAAGAAAACGAGTTTTTCAATTGCTGATGCTGACCCAAAGCCGGTGAATACAGAAACAGAACAAAACAGAGGCTAAGAAATAGAATCGAAAAGCTCGAGCAGGCGATCCAGTTCCTCATCCGAATAATATTCGATACGTATTTCGCCACCATTCTTCTTGGATTTAATATTGACTTTCGTACTTAACGTACTGCGCAACCGATTCGATATCTCCTTTAAAAAGGCACTCTCCTTATCTGTAGTATCCGTTGACTTGGTTTTCTTTTCCTGATCCTCGTTTAATTTACGAATTACTTTCTCCGTCTTCCGGACCGAATATCCCTTGTCAATAATTTTATTGTATACCTCCTCCTGTACATCCTCATCATCGATAGAAAGAAGTGCCCGCGCGTGTCCCATCGATATTTTCTGATCTCGCAGTCCTGCCTGAATAAATGCTGGCAAGTTCAACAATCGCAGCATATTAGTCACCGTAGACCGATTTTTGCCCACTCGCTCGGCCACTTGAGCCTGTGTATATTCGGCCTCTTCTACCAGTCGCTGATAGCCCATGGCCACTTCAATTGGGTTTAAATCTTCGCGCTGGATATTCTCAATTAACGCATACGAAATAATATCGTCATCATTTACTTCCCGGATGTAAGAGGGGATCTCCTCTAAACCGGCTAACTTTGATGCCCGCAACCGGCGTTCACCACTGATAAGCTCGAACCGCTTTTCTCCAATATATCGTACAGTAATCGGCTGAATTAACCCATGAGCCTTAATAGAATCAGCAAGTTCTCCAAGGCGTTCTTCGTTAAATTCTTTTCTGGGCTGATGCGGATTGGGACGAATATTATCAACGGGTACATGCAATACAATATTCACCCGTTTCTGCGGCTCTACATAGGGCGAACCGTCCCCATCTTGCTCTTCACCTGATTTTTTTTCTTTAGCCTGTTCCCCTTCTTCATCGTATTCAGGGAAAAAAGCTCCTAAACCTCGACCTAAAACTTTTTTTGATGCCATAACTCATCACCTGTTAACTACTCGCAAAGACCGGACTATCTTTAAAAAGATCTTTATTGCGATGGATAATTTCACGTGCTAATGCCAAATAATTCTTAGCTCCCATGCTGGTAGAATCATAAAG
>JBEPWP010000046.1:0-10884 GCA_041642355.1 Fodinibius sp.
ATTGGATTTTATATTTCACTACTCTCAATGGGTATAGCTGGCACGTTATGGTGGACAAGCAAAGAGGATTGACAAATAAGAGGACTAAGACAATGTATTTATTCAAAGCACTAAAAATTATTGCTGTCATCGGATTGTTGCTGCTGGTAACGGCGTGTAGCCAGGAACCGGCAGAAGTGCATTACGGTAGCGATGAGTGTGCTCATTGCAAGATGATGATCACCGATAATCAGTTTGCTTCACAGATTGTTACTGATAAAGGAAAGGCTTACAAATTTGATGCTATAGAGTGTATGTCCGTTTATCATCGGATGAATGAAGTTGAGCTGGAGGGAGCGATGCTATATGTAAGCAACTATGATAATCCCGGCAATTGGCTAAATGCCAAGGAGGCCCAATTTGTAAAGAGTGACGTGGTAAACAGTCCCATGGGCGAATCACTTTTGGCTTTTCCAACCAAGGAAGAAGCAGAAAAGCACGTAAGTGAACGGCCGGGCAAGTTGTTAAAATGGGCAGAGGTGTCCCAAACAGAAATGTAGCAGTTGCAGCTGCATGTTGGTATTGAAATTTTAGAATAAAAGGATAAAGGATTGAGGCTATGAGATTACGTAAATTAATAACGGCATTATTTGCTGGACTGATGTTACTGTTGGCAGGTCAGCAGACTATGGCGACTCAGGTCACCGTTGCCAAAGATGGCGATATCTCATCTGTACAGGATGGTATTGACCAGGCCCAGCCCGGTGATACCGTGTTGGTTAAAGAAGGGCGCTATGTTGAATACGATATCCGCGTAAATAAAAGGATCACGCTACTGGGAGAAGAGAATGCCATCATCGACGGTGATGAACAGGGTTTTGTCGTGGTTGTGGAGGCGGATAGCGCAGTCATAAAAGATATTGAAGTTCATAACAGTAAAGCCGGTTTTATGGATGATTATGCCGGAATTGAAGTTGATGGGGCACATCATGTTCGTATTGAAAATGTAAAACTGGTTAATAACTTTTTTGGGATCTACCTCGCAAAATCGGAGGGTACGATTGTAAAAGGGAATCATATCACGGCCTCACGTCAGCGCGAAACCAACTCCGGTAACGGTATTCACCTCTGGTATACCAAAGATGTAGAAATTACTAATAATTATGTGAGTGGCCATCGCGATGGGCTCTATTTTGAGTTTGTAGAAGGAGCTTTTATTGCAAATAACGAAAGTGAAAATAACATTCGCTATGGCATCCACTTTATGTATTCCGATAATTGTCGTTACGAGCGAAATACCTTTCGGGATAACGGAGGAGGTGTGGCTGTGATGTACACTTCAAATGTAGAAATTGTAGACAATCACTTTGCTGACAACTGGGGCTCTTCGGCATACGGGATGTTACTGAAAGAGATCAACAGGAGTACCGTAACTGGAAATACATTTGCAGATAATTCTGTTGGACTTTATATGGAAGCCTCCAGCCGCAACCAAATTGAAGGCAATAAATTCAATCAAAATGGGTGGGCCATAAAACTGATGGCAAACTCTACGGATAATACCTTTCGTGAAAATAATTTTGTTGCTAACTCTTTTGAAGTATCCACAAACAGTAGAATGAATTACAGTAATAATTTTGATGAAAATTACTGGAGTCAATATGAGGGCTATGATCTGGATCGTGATGGAGTAGGGGATGTGCCACATCGTCCAGTGCGCCTGTTTTCAATTTTGGTCGAAAAGCAACCGCAGGCGCTACTGCTTCTGCGAAGCCTGCTTATCGATATTTTGGATGCCGCTGAAAAATTTATGCCGGCACTCACACCAGAGACGCTCATCGATTCTAAACCGAAAATGGAACCTGTGCTATGATTTCAATACAAAAACTACGAAAAGATTTTGGTGCCCGTACCGTCCTTAACGAGCTGGATTTAAAAATTCCGGCTGGCCAGGCTACCGGCATCGTTGGTCCAAACGGATCGGGAAAGACAACAACGATTAAATCATTACTGGGACTTGTAAAACCTACGTCTGGAGATATAACCGTTGATGGGAAATCCATAGAAGGACAGTGGGAGTACCGTAAAAAGATTGGCTATATGCCACAGGTTGCGCGATATCCCGAAAATATGACAATCGGTGAACTCTTCCAGTTTATTAAAAATATGCGGGACAGCGATACTGACCGAGACAAAGAGCTGCTCGAATATTTTGAGTTGGATAATGAAATTGACAAGCGAATGCGAGCACTTTCGGGTGGAATGCGTCAAAAAGTGGGAGCAATTCTGGCGATGATGTTTGATCCGGAGA
Organism: Fodinibius sp.; assembly: GCA_041642355.1. GTDB lineage: Bacteria > Bacteroidota > Rhodothermia > Balneolales > Balneolaceae > Fodinibius. The sequence continues at coordinate 2,291 of JBEPWP010000046.1, forward strand.
TACTAATTTTTGATGAGCCTACTGCGGGATTGGACCCCAAGTCGAGCGTACAGTTTAAAAAGCTGGTGCACGAAGAGAAGGAAAAGGGGAAAACGGTGTTGCTCACCTCACACATCATGAGTGAGATTGAGGAGCTAACCGATCATCTGATCTTTATGGTAGAAGGAAATATTCGATACGACGGCCCTATGCGCGAGCTCATGGAACGGCAACAAGAACAGCGGCTTGAAGGCGCCGTAGCAAAAATGATGGAGGAAACAGCAGCATGAAAGCACTAACAATTTTAAAATATCAGTGGAAAGATCTGCTTCGCGGAAAATGGATTGTCGGGTACGGTTTAATTTACCTGCTCATTGCCGATGCAATGATCCGGTTTGGAAACGCTGGGCCCAAGGCAATGCTCAGTATTTCAAATATTATGCTACTGTTGATTCCCCTTGTTGGGATGATTTACGGGGCGTTGTACCTGTATCAGTCGCGCGAATTTACTGAGTTGTTGCTGGCTCAGCCGATCGATCGTCCCTCACTATTTTGGGGATTATTTGGTGGGTTGGCAGCTCCACTTGCAATTGCTTTTGCTGTTGGAACAGTTATCCCAATGATTTATACCGGCATGATCGTCACCGCCAGTACGCAATCGATCCTGTTAATATTGTTGCTTGGTATTGCTTTGACGCTGTTATTTACCGGACTCGGATTCTGGTTTGGGCTCAAGTTTTTCGAAGATCGGGTAAAAGGACTCGGTTTTGCATTGGTAAGCTGGCTCTTTTTGGCGGTTCTCTATGATGGATTGGTACTACTTGCAGTTTTTGCGTTTGGGGATTATCCCATTGAAAAGCCGATGTTGGCCCTGGCGCTGGCAAACCCCATTGACTTAGCCCGTATTACCGTGTTGCTCGAATTTGATATTTCGGCCTTGATGGGATATACCGGCGCGGTTTTTAATCGCTTTTTTGGCAGTATGATGGGAATCAGCGTGGCCTTAAGCTGCCTGATGCTGTGGCTTGGCATTCCACTGTGGAGAAGTCAGCGACAGTTCGAAAAGAAAGATTTTTAATACATTGCTTCGGATTAACACTCGATAGCGCAAGTGTCTGCTTGTGCTATTAGTCAGTAATAATTTGCGGTAATCCGTGGTCAAAGAAAAAATATTATGGAAGATGTAAGCCTCGATCTAATTAAGAAATACAATGTTCAGGGTCCACGCTATACCTCGTATCCCACGGCCGTGCAGTTTCAGGAGGCCGACGAGGTTGATATAGCTTCATTGCATCATTATCTGATCGAGCGCAATGTAGAGCCACACCCCATATCGCTCTACTTCCATATTCCGTTTTGCTTCTCGCTCTGCTGGTACTGTGGTTGCACGAAAGTGATTACTAAAGACCAGGATCGCGGTGATCTTTATCTGGATTATCTTGAGAAAGAGATGGATCAGGTAGCTGAATTATTGCACTCGGATTCAGAAGTAGTACAAATCCATTTTGGCGGAGGTACTCCTACTTTCTTGAAACCGGATCAGTTACAGCGACTGGGTAAGGGCATCCACAACCGATTTAATGTGACTGATGAAACGGAATTTGGGGTTGAGATCGATCCGCGAAAATGTACGCAAGAGCACATTCATACGTTGGCTGATATAGGTTGTAATCGCGCATCGTTGGGCGTGCAGGATACCAATGAAGACGTTCAAAAAGCGATTCATCGCATTCAACCGTTTGAGCAAACTAAGCAAGTTACCGAGTGGCTTCGAAAAGTCGGCATTAATGCTATAAATTTTGACCTAATATACGGTTTGCCGCTGCAGACGCTTAACACCTTTCGTAATACGATGGATGATGTACTTAGCCTTCAGCCTGACCGTTTAGCCGTATACAGTTATGCGCATATCCCCAGCATGATGCCGGCACAAAAGTTGCTCAATGAAGACGATATGCCCACTACGAACGAAAAGTTGGCGATGCTACAACTTAGCATTTCGTATCTCACTGACAACGGTTACCGTTTTATTGGGATGGATCACTTTTCGCGCGAAGACGAAGAGTTAACGAAAGCGATGGAAAATGGGACACTCCAGCGAAACTTCCAGGGATATAGCACGTTGGCCGGTGCCGATCTGTATGCTTTTGGGATGTCGGGCATTTCTAATGTGGGTGATTATTACTGGCAGAACACCAAAGAGCTGGGCGATTATTACAAGCAGTTAGATGAAGATAAGCGCCCGGTTGCCAAAGTATTGCAGCTTTGCAAGGATGATAAGTTACGCCATCATGTAATTATGCAAATTATGTGTAAGATGGGGCTCTCATTTAATGAAATCGAGGATAAATGGGGCATAGTTTTTGAGGATTACTTTAGTAGCAGTCTTGAACGTCTGTCCGAACTGCAGGCTGATGGATTTGTGGAAGTGTCTCAAAATGAAATAAAGATAACGGAACGTGGCCGTCTTTTTCTGCGCAATATCGCAATGTGTTTTGATAAATATCTAAGTCAGAAAAAATCTGGTCGCTCGTTTTCAAAAACTGTATAAAAAGGTGTTAGTTATGGATGCTAAGAACCAAGTATTTAATTTTGGCGGCGGAACAGCAGAAGGCGATAAATCAATGAAAGATTTGTTGGGCGGTAAAGGAGCAAATCTTGCAGAAATGAGCAGTATTGGCATGCCAATCCCTCCGGGTTTTACCCTATCCGCAAAAGTATGCAAATTTTATAATGAAAACGATGGCCGCTGGCCCGAAGGACTTGATTATGAGATACAAAACAGCATTCAGCATCTTGAAAAATTGATGGGGCAGAAATTTGGAGATCCAGATGACCCACTTCTTGTTTCAGTGCGGTCGGGTGCGGCTATATCGATGCCGGGCATGATGGATACAGTGCTAAACCTGGGATTGACGGATCAGTCCGTGCAAGGGTTGGCTCAAAAGATGGACAACGAACGTTTTGCCTACGATTGCTATCGCCGATTTATTGATATGTTTGGGGATGTGGTGATGGGCGTAGCCCACGAAAAGTTTGAGGAAGCACTTCAGGGATTGAAAGATGAGAAATCAGTTGAGCTGGATACCCAGCTTGATGTGGATGATCTTAAGGAGCTGGTCGTTAGATATAAAAAGGTGTATAAAGATAATACGGGAGAAGATTTTCCACAGGATCCCGATGATCAGCTTCGCCTTTCTATTAATGGTGTATTTGGTTCTTGGAATGCCAATCGTGCAATCAAGTATCGTAAAATAAATAAAATTACGGGACTGCTGGGAACTGCGGTAAATGTTCAGGCGATGGTATTTGGAAATATGGGCGATGACAGTGCCACGGGCGTTTGTTTTACTCGTAATCCATCTGATGGAACAGATGAGCTTTACGGTGAGTTTTTGATCAACGCTCAGGGCGAAGATGTGGTGGCGGGTATTCGTACGCCACGCGATATCAACGAGCTTAAAGAGGTGATGCCCGAATCCTATGATGAACTTTTGGAGCTAACCAATCAGCTTGAAGTACATTACCAAGATATGCAGGATATTGAGTTTACTGTTCAGCAGGGCAAGTTGTTTATTTTGCAAACACGTAACGGCAAGCGAACCGGCGCGGCCGCAGTCAAGATTGCGATAGATATGGTGGATGAAGGTATCCTGGAAAAGGATAATGCCGTGGCGAATTTGGTTGAGCCCGGGCATCTCGATCAGCTATTGCACCCGCAGCTAAAAGAAGATGAAATTGATGAGAAGGATATTTTGGGAACAGGACTTCCTGCCTCACCTGGTGCGGCAGTGGGCAAGGTAGTTTTTGATTCTGACAAAGCTGAAGAAGAGCACGGTAAAGGAAATCCGGTAATATTAGTCCGTATCGAAACAAGTCCCGAAGATGTGGGCGGTATGTCGGCCGCAGAAGGAATTCTAACCTCACGCGGAGGCATGACCAGTCACGCCGCTGTAGTAGCCCGGGGATGGGGTAAGCCCTGTGTAGCAGGTTGCGATAGTATCAATATTGATTATGATAAGCAGCTTTTTACAGCCGGTGATGTAACGGTTAAGGCGGGCGACTGGATTTCGATTGACGGTGCACGCGGAACAGTGATCAACGGTGAAAAAGAGGTGGAAGCGCCACAATTTGGTGATAATTTCCGCACTTTTATGAGCTGGGTGGATGAGTTTCGTGATATGCAGGTGCGTACTAACGCAGATACTCCAGAAGATGCTATGCGTGCTCGTGAGTATGGGGCACAGGGCATTGGTCTAACCCGTACAGAACACATGTTTTTTGGCGAAGAACGGATCCGTGAAATGCGTCGTATGATTATCTCGGAGAGTGAAGAAGAACGTCGCAGTGCGTTGGAGAATCTGCTTCCGTATCAGCGGGAAGATTTTATAGAAATTTTTGAAGCGATGGATGGTTTACCGGTAACGGTTCGCCTATTAGATCCACCGCTGCACGAATTTTTGCCCGATGAAGACGAAGAAGTTACAGCGCTGGCCAAGGAACTAGGGATAAGAAAAACTGAGTTGAATCGGAAAATTCGGTTGCTCAGCGAATTTAATCCTATGCTGGGTCATCGCGGTTGCCGTCTTGGAATAACGTATCCCGAAATAACTGAAATGCAGGCTCGGGCCATATTGGAGGCGGCCGTTGAGGTACAAAGCCGGGGCAAAGAGGTCTATCCCGAGATCATGATTCCTCTGGTGGGAACAGCCGAGGAATTCATCCACGAGCAGCATGTCGTCGATGAAATTGCCGAGCAAGTATTTGCCGAAAAGGGCAGTGAGGTCGATTACAAAGTGGGTACGATGATTGAGATTCCACGAGCGGCCCTTACCGCTGATAAAATTGCCGATGAGGCCGACTTTTTCTCATTTGGTACAAACGATCTGACACAGATGACTTTTGGATATAGCCGCGACGATGCCGGTAAATTCATGGAGTATTATCTGAATGAAGGTATTCTAAAAAATGATCCTTTCCAGGTGCTCGATGAAGAAGGCGTTGGCCAGCTCGTGCAGATGGGCGTCGAGAAAGGACGTTCTGCCAAGGCTGATCTAAAAGTAGGTATCTGTGGCGAGCACGGTGGTGATCCTAGTAGTGTAGCATTTTGCTATAACCTTGGGTTGAATTACGTATCTTGCTCGCCGTACCGAGTACCCATTGCGCGACTTGCTGCGGCGCAAGCCTTTTTGCGATCAGGAAAAGAAGTCGTTTCATAATAACTTCATGATCAACTGATATCATTGGCTTTCCCCTCACCTGTGAGGGGAAAGCTTTTAATTTTAAAAGGTTTTCAAACTTATATTTGAGAGGATTGAAACCTTTAGATAAGTTCTATCACAAGCAAAAATAAACACAGACGGCAATATATTTTTTGTGAATTCATTTGAAAGAAAGGCAGTAAGAACTTGGTTTTGGGCTGGTGCGGTTCTCATTTTTATTATGGTTGTTGTAGGCGGTATCACCCGCCTTACTGATTCGGGATTATCTATGTCGGATTGGAGTCTCATTATGGGCGCAATCCCACCGATGAATGAAGCCGAGTGGTTGGCAGTCTTTGAACGGTATAAAGAATTTCCACAGTACCAACAGCTCAATGCGGGAATGTCATTAGCTGAATTTAAAACGATCTTTTTCTGGGAGTATCTCCATCGGCTGTTAGGTCGATTAATTGGACTCGTTTTTCTGATCCCTTTTGTCTTTTTCTGGATTCGTGGATATTTCAATTCTAAGACGTTACGTCGAGCATGGATTTTGTTTGGTCTGGGAGCCTTGCAGGGAGCAATGGGGTGGATTATGGTAAAAAGCGGTCTTATTGACGTGCCGTATGTGAGTCATTATCGATTAGCTGCCCACCTTATATTAGCGATGTTGTTATTTAGTTTCTGCATTTGGTATGCTCTAGATCTTTATGAGAATAAATCGACAAAGCAGAGCACTGCTGTGATATCATTGCGACGATGGTCAATTGGATTGCTCGTACTTTTTATCATTCAGGTCATCTGGGGAGCTTTCACAGCCGGACTTGATGCGGGTTATATATACAATACATTTCCCCTGATGAATGGAGAATGGTTACCACAGAATGCGTGGAAACATCAGCCGGTTATTGCAAATTTGGTTGAAAACCCAGGAACTGTGCAATGGACACATCGTATTTTAGGAACATTATTGGGAATGATGGCTATTGGCCTTTGGTGGAAGAGTGACCATTCTGACGTAAGTCACCTGATGAAGCAAAAAGCTCGAATACTGCTGGGTATAATACTCACCCAATATGTACTCGGCATTTTAACGGTTATTACCAATGTGGAACTTCTTATTGGTGTAGTGCATCAGGCCGGTGCACTTGTGGTTCTATTTTTCTGGATTTGGTATCACCGCGACCTTAAATCTAATTGGGCAACTGTCTAATATTATCCTTAATTTAGGACAAGATAGTCTTAAATACTAAAAGGGTCAGGATTCCTTTTCTAAATAATTAAAAGCACTTTTATGAAGATTACAGAAGAACGAACAGTGGGGCAGATTGTTAAAGATGATTATAGAACCGCCCAGGTATTTCAGCAGTACAAACTGGATTTCTGTTGTGGGGGAAATCGTACGATTGAAGAAGCATGTGCCAAAAAGGACATTGACCCACAAGAAGTCCATAAGGCTTTAGATCAATTAGACCAAGTTGGACCCAAAGAAGATAATTACGATCAGTGTTCGTTGGATTTTCTAGTAGATTATATCGTCAACAATCACCATGAATTTACACGCAATAAGCTGCCTGAAATTGGCATGTATGCAAAAAAGGTAGCTAAGGTTCATGGAGATCGCCACGAAGAGCTCCACAAAATTTATTACGAATTTACGATGCTCCATACCGAGATATTCAATCATCTCGATAAAGAAGAGCGTATTCTTTTTCCGTATATCAAAGAATTAGTAGAAGCAGAGAAAAATGGTACGAAGCCAGAAAAGCCGGAGTTTGGTGAAGCGGCCAATCCCATTGCTATGATGGAAGATGAGCATGATGAAGCGGGTACTTCTATGGCTAAAATTCGACAGCTAAGCAACGATTTTACTCCACCCGAAGATGCCTGTACAACCTACCGGTTGCTTTATCAAAATCTGGAAGGCTTCGAAAAAGATCTGCATAAACACGTGCACTTGGAGAACAACATTCTGTTTCCAAAAGCACTCGAACTTGAAAAGAAATTGAATTGAACTTGATATTGCGCAATACGCTCTACGTAATACGTATTGCGTATCAACATTCATAAAATTGTAAAGCAAAAATACATTTATGCGTTACTCACCACATAAATTTTCCATTCCCGTAATGGGAACCGGTCACTCAATCGATTCTCCAATTCGAGTTGGGCCCTACGGTATCGACTCGGTAATTTCTATTGTGGATGATCTACTGGTCGAAAAAATCCGCAAGCATTATTGCCAAAAGTATGATTTTGAATATAATAACATTGGTCGTACTGCCGAGGATGGTCGGGCTCGACGCATTACAGCTTATCTGGATACGGTGAAGGAGATTATCGACAAGAAGTATTCGGCTATTAAAAATCAGCCGTTTTTTGAGAAGAACGAGAAGGCGAAGTATTTCGAAATGCTTCCTGATGGCAGCACGATTAAAGAGAAGTATAATCAGTTGATGAGTACCGAAGAGGGTAGCTTGCGTGATCGCCTGTCGTGCGAACTGTCACGATTGATGAAGCCCGGCTCCATTGATGTAAATATTATGGCCAAGGTGGATAAGCTGAATTATGATCAGGACGATATGCCTATGAGTAAAGAATTTAGCGATGCCAGTGCGGCTCTCCGCGGATATGCTGAAAGCAAGGTTTCATCCAGTCTCATTTTATCGGCCGGATTTAATCCGCGTCTGTACAATTATATTACGGAGTTCAAGGATTTTTATCGGGATACGAAAGGGGAGATTAAGAAGAAAATTATCCTTAAAGTAAGTGATTTCCGTTCGGCCTTGATTCAGGGCAAATATTTGGCAAAGAAGGGGTTAGAAGTTTTTGAATATCGCATCGAATCCGGTTTGAATTGTGGCGGGCACGCATTTCCATCCGACGGACACTTAATGCCAAGTTTGCTTCGTGAATTTCGTGAAAAACGTGACCAGTTGACTAAAGCAGTACAGCCACTCATTGAAAAATATTATGAGGAAAACGGTGATGGTTTTTCGGATGACTGGGAAATTACCGTACCCCGACTTACCGTTCAGGGTGGTATTGGTGTGAGTGGAGAAGCCGATCGGTTGTTAAATGATTTTGAGATGGATGCAACCGGATGGGGAAGTCCGTTCCTGCTGGTTCCCGAAGCGACAACCGTGGACAAGCCCACGCGTCAGCTGCTGGAAAATGCAGGTGAAAAAGAGTTGTACCTGAGTGGCGTTTCACCGCTGGGGGTGCCGTTTAATAATGTGCAAAATACCGGATCTGAACAGTGGCACCGAGAGCGCATAGAAAAGGATAAACCGGGATCACCTTGTCCTAAGGGGTTTTTGAAATCCAATACGGAATTTACCGAACAGCCTATCTGTACGGCATCCACACAATATCAATTGCTCAAACTTGATGAAATTGCGCAAAGTGAGATGT
>JBEPWP010000047.1:0-10881 GCA_041642355.1 Fodinibius sp.
ATTGTGTCGATCGTTGCGAAATTATTTGCACTGGGAGAAACAGTACCGTCATATTTTTGGATTTCAATCCACTCATATGATCCAAGAATACCGAGTTCTTTGATATCTTCAAGGCTGGAGGCATCTTCGTCGATCTGACTTATGAGGTCAATTTTATGTTGCAGTAGATGGTTATCGAGTTCACCATAGACGGTAGAGTTGACAAGATAATAGATGCCGATTGCCGTGAGCGCAAAAACTACCAGCGTTAAAGCGGTGTTGCTTAGCAGTATTTTGTTATTCAGTTTCATAAGTCGATAATTTGTATCCCACACCATACACCGTTTTGATGAGATTCTCCACTCCGGCGGCGTTTAATTTTTTACGGATATTTTTCATGTGGGAGTTAATAAAGTCGAGTGAGAATCGACCGTCAATTTTGCTGCCCCAAATGTGTTCGGCAAGAGCAATACGGGTAATGGTTTTATTTTTATTGAGCATTAGATAACGCAGAATCTTGTACTCGGTTTCGGTGACATCCAGCGGTTGCTCATCAACCAGAACTTTCACATGATCCATATTCAATTTCAGTGGACCGGCTGCAATTTGGTTGTCGCTGATATTGTATTTTCTGCGCATCACAGCGTGAATGCGAGCTCTCAGTTCCGCAATGGGGAATGGCTTGGCCAGGTAATCGTCGCTGCCCAATTCGAGTCCCCTGACTTTGTCTTCGGTTTCACCACGGGCTGTTATAATGATTACAGCGGTCTCTTTATGATCGGTTTTTATTGTTTTGAGCAGGTCAAGACCGTCGCCGTCGGGCAGACCCAAATCCAGTAAAATGAGATCATACTCTTCAGCCGCTACCAGATCTGTAGCTTCACTTAATTTTTGGGCTGAATCCACATTAAATTGTTCCTCGAGTAGAGACTCTTCGAGGTCTTCAATCAGCAGGGGTTCATCTTCGACGATCAGGGCTCGCATAGGTCAGCCGTTTTGTTGTTGCATTTCATGATGTTCAATCCGACGGCGATGGGCTTTCAAATATCGCTCATCTTCGGCGTAGGTAGTGGGATAGACATCGGGCACGGGTTGTGGGTTGAGATCCTCATCCACATTCACAAAAGTGAACACGCAAGTGTTGGACAGCGCCTTGGTCACTTTGTCCATGCTGGTGCGCTCGATATCAATTTCAAGGGTCATTGAGGTGTCGCCGGTATAAACCACGCGGCTGGTAAAGTCGAGTTTATCACCAATGCGAATGGGCTGCAAAAAGTTGATCCGGTTTACACGGACAAATATCGGTCGATCGGGCATAATTTCTTCGGCTTGAATGAGGGCCAGCTCATAGGCGCGGCGAATGACATAGCCTCCAAATATTTTGTGGGGCACGTTTTCAAGATCAGGATACATTCGCTCCACGCTGTTGCGAATCTGTTTGCCTGCCAGCAGTCCGTCGAAGTCTTCCGCTTCTTGTGCTTTATGAAGCTTTTGCAACATCTCAAATTCTTCCTTGCTGGGTGGTTCTTCAAGGGCATCAATTTGTTCTCGGTATTTTTGCCGCCGTTCTATAGCATCATTGTATCGTCGTTTCTCGATCTCACTTTCATAATCCAGCGGTGGAATGGGCAAGCTTTCGGCATCGTCTCCTTCGCCTTTGCGTGCCACCATCGTGAAGTAGCAGGCGGCCAGAGAATGCTCTGCATCTTTATGCTGATCCACGCGAATACCCACCTCCATCGACGTGCGTCCCACATAATTGATACGCGCCCGCAAATGCACATCTTTCGTAATATCCGCGGGAGTGTGCAGGGCTATATCATCCACCGCGGCGGTAACAACCCGGCCTTCGGGTTCAAACTGGTGAACGTAGTCAAGGGCGATGTCCTCGGCGATTTTGTCAAGTTCTTCGAGCAGACGTCCCCACCTGATATTGCCGGGGATGTCATCATCCACAATCATAAACTTTTTCCGCAGTTTTTTGTCGCTGCTGAAGGGTAGTGTTCGCTCGATGGAAGTATCTAATGGACGCATAGCTGTTGGTTTTGTTGATACCTTACAATTACTTGAAGATAGAAATCTATGGATACTTTTAAATATTCTTTCTGCTGATTTAATGCATAGTTTTTACTGATATGGATGGAATACAGATTACGTCAATCGAATAGGTTTTCACAGATATTAATCCATCCGATCGGCGTAATTCACGTTTTGAAAATGAATGATTGTGGAATTAGAGTGTAGTATTTTTAGTTACAATTGCAGACAGTTATTTTAACATTAAAATAAATTATCCACTAAAATATTATCCATGGAATTTGGTCTGTATACCTTTGTTGAGAACACCCCGCATCCGGAGTTGGATCGCATGCTTACGCCCGCCGAACGATTTAAAAACCTGATGGAAGAAATTGAGCTGGCCGACGAGGCGGGACTCGACCTGTTTGGTATCGGGGAGCATCACCGCGAGGAATATCTCTCGTCATCACCCACTACCATTTTAGCGGCTGCCGCGGCACGAACCGAGCAGATTAAGCTCAGCAGTGCAGTGACGGTGCTTGGGTCCGAAGATCCGGTTCGAGCTTACCAACAGTTTGCAACTATTGACCAGTTGTCCAAAGGACGAGCTGAAATTATGGTGGGACGTGGCTCGTTTGTAGAATCCTTTCCGTTGTTTGGTTATGATCTGCAAGATTATGAAGAGCTGTTTGAAGAAAAGCTGGATCTGTTGCTGAAACTCCGCGAAAGTGAAATGACCACCTGGAGTGGCAAACATCGTCCCAATATCGACAACCGAGGCGTGTATCCGCAGCCGTATCAGGAACAGATTCCCGTTTGGAGAGCAGTTGGGGGCACACCTAAGTCGGCTTACCAAGCGGGAGCACTGGGATTGCCGATGGCGCTGGGCATTATTGGCGGTCAGCCTGAGCAGTTCAAGCAGCTGGCTGATATCCATCAACGAGGAGCCGAGGAAAATGGTCACGAATCACCTAAGCTGAGTATCAACTCGCACGGATTTATTGCCAAGGATTCCCAAGAGGCAGCCGACATTGCATTTCCCGCTTTCAAGGTAACGATGGATAAAATTGGGAAAGAGCGAGGCTGGCTACCGATGACGCGCGACAAGTTTGAGGCTTCCCGGACGCTGCGCGGAGCTAATGCCGTAGGAGATCCACAGGAAATTATTGACAAAGTGCTGTTCCAGCACGAAATTTTTGGTCACGACCGTTTTTTGTTACAGATGAGCGTGGGATCTATTCCGCACAAGAAGCTGCTCAAATCCATTGAGCTGTTTGCCACTAAAGTAAAACCTGCTGTAAATAAAGCGCTTGATGAAAAATAAATAATAGAGGATGTCATGGACGATGTCAGGAAAACTTTTAAAGCACCGTGGGATTGGCTGCTAATCCTAATGACGAGTGGAATCACGGTACTGCTCTTGGCGCTTGATTACTATACATCAGGCATAATCCCCACGCTTATAACATGGTCTATAATTTTAGGAGCACTCGGCTTCGGAATTTTTGGATATCATATTCAGGATGGCCAGCTTAAAATTTTACGCCTTGGCTGGTCGAAGGATATCGATTTATCCAAAATTACCGAAGTCGAATTCAAACCCAACGCTATGACCGGGTCCGTGCGCACATTCGGCATTGGCGGACTCTTTGGCTACGTCGGTTATTTCAGAAACAGCATCCTAAAAAGCTACAAAGCCTATGTGACCCATCGGGATAAAACAGTCGTACTCACAACAGAAGAAGGTGAAATTGTAATTTCTCCCGATGATCCTGAAGCATTTGTGGCATCCATAAAATCAGTTTTACAGGAAAACCCTGTACCTAACTGATAAACTTTTGGAGAAATCACTGCTATTAAGAATTGATCTTATTTAAGTTTCTGTTTCAGCGGCAGTTTCTTATTATTGAGCCATTCAAAATTAAACCTTTAAAATCCATCTGCTATGTACACCGGCTTTCAACATTTGCACTCTGGTTTGGCCTATTTGGTGCTGCTTATATTGGTAGGCGTCATTGGATATGCGCTCGTAAATTTTATCAATAATAAGCCATTTTCCGAAAGCGCTCGGAAATTCTCCTTAGTCGGATTAATCGCCGCTCACACGCAACTACTCATTGGTTTGGTACTCTATTTTCTTTCACCCAACGTGATGTTTTCCGGTGAGGCAATGGGGGATGCGATGTCGCGACTATATTTGCTTGAGCACCCGCTGACCATGATTATCGGTATCGTGCTCATTACCATTGGCTATTCCAAGGCCAAAAATGGAACTGACGATGCTGCCCGATACAAAAAGATTCTCATTTTTTACGGCTTGGGATTATTTCTAATCCTGCTCCGTATTCCGTGGTCGGCATGGCCGGGTATGTAATTATTGAGGCATTAAGATTTAAACCAAAAACCTCTTTTCCATCAAAAAGTTTGCAGAATGAGCATTATTGAAGTTATTATTCTCAGCATCATCGAGGGGATAACCGAGTTTTTACCGATTTCCTCAACGGGACACATGATTTTGGCTTCCCATCTGATGGGAATGGAGAACACCGAGTTTCTCAAAACGTTTGAGATCTCTATTCAGCTTTCGGCGGTGCTGGCCATTGTGGTGATGTATCGCGATAAACTCTTTGCCGGACTGCAGCTTTATTACAAATTATTTTGGGCTTTTATCCCCGTTTCTATCGTGGGATTGCTGTTTTATGATGCCATCAAAGCGGTACTGTTTAATACGATAGTAGTAAGCGTGATGCTGATTCTGGGCGGTATCGTGCTAATCTGGCTCGATAAATGGACTCGTAATCGGGAAACCCAATACAAGGAACTTGAAGATGTTTCTACCAAGAGTGCACTGATGATTGGAATCGCGCAGTGTTTTGCGCTTATTCCCGGCACATCGCGGGCAGCAGCAACTATTATCGGTGGAGCGGCCATCGGCTATAACGAGCGTCAGGCTACCGAATTCTCCTTTCTGTTGGCAATACCGACCATGGCTGCCGCTACAGGGTATGACCTGTTTAAAACAGCATCAGGCATCTCAATGGAGCAGTTTATATTGTTGGGATTGGGAAGTATTTTTGCCTTTATCTTTGCCTGGATCGCCGTCAAAGGGTTCCTGAAAATCGTCGACCATTACGGCTTTCGTCATTTTGGATATTACCGTATTGCTTTAGCAATTACGTTTTTAATACTGGCCTTCGGTTTTAATATTACCTTGTATTAGAGATGTAACCTGAAGCCTGAATTATGGCCGGTCGCAAAACCACCCCGCTCAAAGATTTTTCGCTTGGCACCCACCGTTGCTCCGTTGATCTGCGACTGGAAAAACTGAGACTGGTTCCTTTTTTTACAGATTTGGATGAAGATGAGCTTACGGCCATCAATCAACAGTTTAGTGCGGCACACCATCATGCGGATGAAACGATTTATTATCAAGATGAACGTGCGACGATGCTGCGGGTTGTGGTCCACGGCGCGGTAAAGCTTGTGCGTCACACTATGGAGGGAAAAGATGTGCTGTTGGATATGCTTCAGCCGGGCGAATATTTTGGGAATCTGTCAACGTCAGGCAAGGCCGTTTACTCGGAGACCGCTCGCGTCCAAACCGATGTCTGTATCCTTTCTATTCGGATGAGTGACTTTCGATCGCTTCTTAACGACTATCCGAAAGTTGCGGTGGCTGTGCTCGATATTACGGCCGATCGACTGCAGTCATCCCGGAAAAAAATTCGTCATCTTACCACGCTGACCGTTAAAAAACGTATTGCACATATCCTGGTGATGCTTTCCGAAAAATTCGGTGAACAAAGTACACATGGATTGCTGTTGCAGCTTCCGCTATCCCGAAAAGATTTGGCCGATATGGCGGGAACGTCCTCCGAGACCGCCAGCCGGATTATGAGCGACTTTCAAGATCGTGATATCATTAAAACCGGTCGCCAGTGGGTTGGGATTAGTGATATCGATCGCCTTGCTGATATCGCCAAAGAGTAGTAGTCAGAGTAGAGTACAGCAAAAGTCACTTTTTCTTAGCAGTAGATAAATCCTCCCTTAATTGAGCCAGATCATTTTAGTGCAGATAGGCCTCCGTTACATTGGGCACAGAAACCAATGACAACAAACGGAGAACATTATGTTACAATTAAAAACAGCAAAAAAATTATCTGCACTAATAGCACTTTTCTTTTTAACGGGGTTATCGCTCCCACAACAGGCCGAAGCGCACTGCGATCGAATTAACGGTCCGGTAGCTGTGGATGCCCGAAAAGCCCTGGAAACCGGTGAGGTAAGTCACGCTCTCATCTGGGTGACCGAAAAGCAATCCGATGAACTCAAATCAGTCTTTGAACAGGCAAGTAAGGTTTATGCAAAGGGCGAAGAATCTAAAGAATTAGCCGAACGCTATTTTATGGAGACCACCGTGCGATTGCACCGCGAAGCCGAAGGCATGCCTTATACCGGATTGAAACCGGCCCAGCCCAATCCCGAAGATATTGCCGTTGCTGAAGAGGCCCTAGAATCAGGAGATGTGCAACCGGTAGCCACGTTGCTTGCCAGTGAGATCGAAGAAAAAGTTACGGAGCTGCATCAACAGGCGATGACAACCCAAAATGGGAAGGATGAAAGTATTGCGTCGGGACGTGAGGCCGTGGATGCCTACGTGCGGTATATCGTATATGTCCACAGTCTGTATGAAGCGATCCAAGCGGGACCGGCACACGGAATCGGGAATTAACTGGCAAAAGCTAATCATTAAAAAACAGAACACTATGGAATCATTGACAAAAACAATACTGCGAAGCGACGAACTAAGCTGTCCATCCTGTGTAAGTAATATCGAATCAACCTTGAAGAACATGGACGGTATTGAACAAGCGAAAGTCCATTTTAATACCGGACGGATTGAAGTGGAACACAATACGGATACCGTTTCCGAGCAGGATTTGGTTGATGCCATTCAGAACACAGGATACGAAGCAAAAGTATCACAATTTTAAACATTAACAGGTCATTATTAGGAGCTTAATGAATTTGTTAAAACAAAATATCAGAAATCCGACAAGCAGAAAAAGGCTGTTACTTACTGCAAGCGGGGTGTTTATCGTGATGGGCTGGTTTGCCAGCTGGATTCTTAACGCTCCGGTTATGTTTAATGCGATGATGATTACTGCCACCCTGCTGGCCGGCTATGATATCGTAAGTCGTGCCTGGCAGGGGCTGAAGAATCGGCATACCAATATTGAACTGTTGGTGAGTATTGCGGCCGTTGGCGGGGTTGCAATTGGAGTATACTGGGAATCGGCAGCGGTGACCTTTTTGTTTCTGCTGGGGGGCTGGCTCGAAGCGCGGACGCTTAGCAAAACCCGAAGCACGCTCAAAGAGCTCATCGATATGGCCCCGGAAACGGCCATTGTGTTAGAAGATGGTCAGCAGAATGAAATTCCGGCGCGGGAAGTGCAGTCGGGTTCGCTGATCCTGGTAAAACCGGGCGGAAAAATTCCGGTGGACGGTATCGTGGAAAGCGGTCATACGACGATTGATGAAAGTATGGTAACCGGGGAATCGATGCCGGCAGAAAAGCAGGAAGATGATGAAGTATATGCGGGCACGATCAATCGAAATGGGAGTATTCGGGTTCGGGCGACTCATTCCGGTGGGGATACGACGTTGGCTAAAATTATCCGTCGGGTAGAGGAAGCCCAGGAAGAGAAAGCTCCTACCCAGCGATTTATTGAACAATTTGCAACTTGGTACACGCCGGGTATTATAGTATTGAGTATCTGCTCATTTGGGTTTACCCAAGATCTTGAGCTGGCTTTGACGCTGCTGGTAATTGGTTGTCCCGGCGCACTCGTTATTTCTACGCCTATCTCAATCATTACGGGTATCGGCCGTGCCGCAAAGAAGGGCATCCTGATTAAAGGAGGGGAATACCTCGAAAATGCCGGAAAGATTACGGCATTAGCCTTGGATAAAACCGGTACGCTTACCGAAGGGAATCCTAAAGTAACGGATGTACTGGACTTTAGATCGGCTGCCGTTTCAATGAGAGAAATGTATAAAGATGAATCAATGTCGGCCATCTCTAAAACTCTTGATAAAACTGGGAAAGAACCATTTTCTGATGAACAGCAAGACATTTTGTATTGGGCTTCAATTGCCGAATCAGCCTCTGAACATCCATTGGCCGATGCCATTTTGGCTGCTACCGATAACAGCTCAGAGATAGCAGAAGTCGATTCGTTTTCTTCTCACACCGGACAGGGAATTGAAGCAGAATATCAGTCCAATCACATTCTGGTTGGACAGCCGAAGTTTATCAGAGAACAGGGAGTTACCATTGATGATCAGACTGCAGTAGAAGTTGATAAGCTGGCAGCCTCCGGCAGAACGGTAGTGTCAGTGGCATTAAATGGCGAACTGATCGGGGCTTTGGGTATTATGGATACCGTGCGTCCCAATACACCACAGATGATACAAAAATTACGAGATTATGGTATAGAACGGCTGTTGATGATTACCGGGGATTCTCCCGAGACGGCACACCCCATCGCTGAAGCGGCAGGGATCGATGAGGTCCATGCACGGATGCTACCCGAGGATAAATTAAAGGTGGTTAAGAAACTTCAGAAAGAGGAATACAAAGTAGCAATGACCGGAGATGGTATTAATGATGCTCCTGCTTTGGCTGCCGCTGATCTAGGTATTGCCATGGGAGCGGCTGGTACGGACGTAGCTATAGAAACCGCAGATCTGGCGCTTATGAGTGACGACTTACTGAAAATTCCGGAGGCGCTGTCTCTATCTAAAAAGACGCTTCGCAATATTCGTCAAAATGTGGTAGTAGCGCTTGTAACTGTAGCGGCATTGCTGGCGGGTGTATTTATGGGATCGGTGCACATGGCGGGAGGGATGCTCATCCACGAGCTTTCGGTAATGGCGGTAATCCTGAACGGAATGCGCTTGCGGTGGATATAAGGTTTAATTATGATAGCTTCCAGCTATTGTTGACTAAAAAAGCCTGTCAGATTGTATAACCTGACAGGCTTTAAAATTTAGAAATCTTTTTTACACAAATTCTATCCCGGCATATCATTTCCGCGTGGGACAAAAGATTGAATATCGGTAATCTCACGTCCTAATATTAAGCCGTGAATGTCGTAAGTGCCTTCGTAAGTGTTTACGGATTCTAGGTTCATCACATGATGGATTACACGGTACTCACCAGTAATGCCATTGGCACCATGCATATCACGAGCGATACGTGCAATCTCCAAAGCGGTTCCACAATTATTACGTTTAGCCAGCGATACCATTGAGTGGTGAGAACGTCCCTCATCTTTAAGTTTGCCTAATCGCCATGCGAGTAGTTGCATCTGTGTGATATCTGTCAGCATATTGGCCAGCTTGGTCTGTGGTAGCTGGTTTGCTCCAATGGGATATCCAAACTGCTTACGATCAAGCACATATTCCCGCGCTTTTTGGTAGCAAAATTCAGCCGCTCCAACCGTGCCCCATGCAATGCCGTATCGTGCAGAGTTCAGGCAGGTAAACGGCCCTTTGAGTCCACGAATATCAGGAAAAGCATTTTCGTCGGGCACAAAGACATCCTCAAAAACCATTTCGCCCGTTTCAGAAGCACGGAGTGACATTTTGTGCTTGGTGGACGGAGCACTGTACCCGTCCATATCTTTAGTTATAATAAAACCACGGATTTCGCCCTCGTCGTCTTTGTTTTCTTTCGCCTTGGCCCAGACGATACCTACATCAGCAATAGGAGAGTTCGTAATCCACATTTTAGCCCCGTTTAGAATCCAGCCGCCGTCGGTTTTTACGGCAGTTGTGGCCATGGAGCCGGGATCGGAACCGTGATCGGGTTCGGTCAATCCAAAGCAGCCAATGAGTTCACCCGTGGCAAGCTTTGGCAGAAAGCGTTCTTTCTGTTCATCGGTACCAAATTCAAAAATCGGCAGCATAACCAGCGACGATTGCACCGACATAAATGATCTGTACCCGGAATCCACGCGCTCTACTTCTCGGGCGATAAGTCCGTAAGCTGTTTGACTGGCATCAACCCCTCCGTATTTGGGTGGAAGGTAGGACCCAAGAAGCCCTAGGTCGCCCATTTCCGTGGCAATAGCGGGATCAAAATATTCTTCCTGATTTCCTTTTAATGCTCTCGGTTCTAATTTGCTCTGGGCATAATCGCGAGCTGTTTCCATGATCATGCGATCATCTTCGGAGAGCTCGGATTCAAATTGAAAGGGATCGTCAATGTTAAAGCTGTTACTGGCCATGGGAAATGATTTCTGTATGATTTTTAACTTTTGTGCTAAGGTAAACTGTTGGGGGTTAAAATTAAAGCAGAACTTAGAACTCAGGATTCAGAATACATAATTGTTACACCTCCTGAATCCTGACTGCTGGATTCTTTTTTTATCCCCAGAACTCTTTCTTGAGTTCGCGGCCGATGATCATGCGTTGCACTTCTGAGGTACCTTCGCCGATGGTCATCAGCTTGGCATCGCGCATAAAGCGCTCCACGTGATATTCTTTGATGTAACCGTAGCCGCCGTGAATTTGAACCGCCTCATTTGCAGCACGCACCGCCAGTTCCGAGGCAAATAGCTTTGCCATAGAAACTTCCTTGGTAAACGGCTTGCCATGATCTTTCAGCCAGGCGGCACGGTGGACCAGCATGCGAGCGGCATCTACTTCGGTAGCCATGTCAGCCATTTTGGTTTCAATAGCTTGGAAGTCGCCAATCGGGGATCCAAACTGCTTGCGTTCTCCGGAATATTTTAGCGATTCTTCCAGTGCTCCCCGAGCAATTCCAACCGACAGGGCGCCAATACCAATACGTCCACCGTCGAGCACTTTCATGGT